>JAEOUK010000447.1 GCA_016839385.1 Promethearchaeota archaeon | reverse complement strand
ATCCCGATTTTATCAAGGATAACTTGGATATACGGAGTTCACAAAAAATTTCGATAGTCGATGCAATCAAAGGAGCTCAAATTCAAGTAAATACCATTGATGGTAACGAAAAAATTCGAATCCCTCCAGGAACTCAAAGTGGTAGTGAATTTCGAATTAGAGGAAAAGGATATACTAGACTAAACCGATTAGAAAATAGAGGAGATCATATAGTTTCCATAGAAGTAGTAATTCCAGATTTTAAAAAACTATCAAGAGATACTCAAACTTTGGTAGACCAGTTAAATGGAAAATTGCCAAAAAAATATAAAGAATTCACATAAAAAAGGGGAAGAATTTAGATGAAGAAAAAAAGAGACAAAATTGCTGAAGAAGAATCAGATGAGGGAGTAGGAATAGCGAAGAAACAAGATTCAGAAGATAAACAAGAAGAAAAAAAAGGAAATGAATCTGAAAAACCAAAAATAAAACCAAAACCAAAAAGTCTGGAAGAAAAATATCAAGATGCACTAAATGAGATCGATGAATTAAAGAAAAAACGAATGTATCTTCAAGCAGAAATGGAAAATAGCCAAAAAATTGCACTAAAACGTATTGAAAACAGTAAATTCAATATCAAAGTCAATGTAATAAGTAGTTTCTTGCCTATCGTAGATTCTTTCGAAGCAGCAATTAGCAAATATGAATCAACTTCAAAACAAGATTATCAACAATTATTAGAGGGATTAAAATCTCTTCAAAGACAATTTCTTCAAGTATTGAATGGATTAGGAATCAAGCCTATTGAGCAAATTAATGTTCCATTTAATTATAAGGAACATGATGTGTTTATGAAAATGGTAAATGAGGATCACCCTGAAGATACAGTAATCAAAATCGCTCAAAAGGGATATTACTTGGGAGAGAATGTGTTACGTCCTGCGAAAGTAATTGTGTCCAAGAAAAAAGATGTTCCAAAATCGATTCCAGTGGAAGCTGAAATTATTGAAGAAAAATCAGAAAAAGTGGAAAATAATGAAACATCTGAACCAAAGATAAAAAATGAAAAAGTAGCAGATTCTACGATATCTGAGGATTCAACGCAGTAGTCATCTCTAATCAGAAAAATAATGCGAGTACTAGTGATTCAGAATAAAATTTATATGTTTTTTCTTAAATAATCCTCATTTTTCGATGTAGAATTGAAAATAATTCTATTATTTCCTTAAATGAAAGAAAAACTTCCTCTAATTGATTTTTTTATTTTTATCCTAACACATAGAAATATATGCTTAAAGTATCAATGGAACTTACCTTATTTTTGGAGGTTTTTCAATGTCTAAAAACAGTAAAAAAGGTAGGGCTTTAGCCATTGTTGGAATGTGTATTTTAGTAGGAACGGCTGGTTTTGTAGGTTGGTTATGGGGAAACGACTGGATGTTTTCATCCAAGCCAAAACAAATTACGCCTGATATGGATGGAGTGATTAACAAACGAGAATGGGCACGCGCTTCATACTCTATTCCGTTTTATCTAGATGTCGATAATACTATTGATACTACTGTAGGAAAAGCAAATGTTGACGGATGGAATTACATGCATGTTGCTGAAGATGATAACTACTATTATATAGGATTAGATCTGTGTTCAGATAGAACCGACAATACAAATGGAGAATGGATTTCATTCCAATTAGCTAATCGACTTCCCGACACAGGAGGATCAAAACTAGCATTTTATGCTTTAGAAGATTATGGATATGAGTATTTGTTCTATAATGTAAGTGATGACAGTGTCTTTGAATATACCTATTCTCCAGGAACACCGGGAACGATGGACTATTATGATATACCACTATTTCCAGAAGCGGATTACATGGAAGTATTTCGAGGTGGGATGGATGGGGATTTTGAAGACTTTTGGGCAGACTATGATGACGAGAATTTCACAATTACATCATCATACTACGATCAAGTTCCAGCTTTATGGTTAGATGGGGATTTCGTAGCAATTCATTTTGGAGTAAATATAACAGAGAAATTGCCTGATGAGGAAATCAGTTCATTTTTAGCTTCAATGACAGATATGGATCTTAACCTAAGACTAAAATCCAATTTGACTGCAAATATAGCTAACAATTTAGGAAGAGCTGAAACATTCTTCTTTGCAGTTGCGGAACATGGACCTATGCCAGGGAATATGAGTGAAATCGGATTTCTAAATAGTTATAATGAAATTTTATTGGCAGCAGATTCAATCACCAGTTCAACTGCTGATCTTGATCATTTCAGTATTAATGCGACCACAGGCATGTTTTATTTCAGTTTGTATGGATGGAATGATTTCAATGCAACAGATCCGACTAGTTTTGAAGTCCAAATAGATAAAATGTCTATAAAATTCACTACAGAAAGGATGAATTCTATTATTGGAAATTCAATATCGCCTGGAAACTATGAAATTGCATATTCGTATGGATCTAGCGATAAATGCTCCGAGGATCATCGTATGTTTGAATTCAAAATGGCTAAATCTGAATTCCCACCATCACAAGAAGATATATTATATGTTTGTGTAGCGGGATATGGTACAATGGCTATCGTTAATACAAATTATTGGGTATATCCTACTTATGGCTATCCATTACCACCGATATTTACAAGTGTTGATGATTTTCAAGATTTTCTCCCATTAGATATGAGTATAACTTAATTCTATCTTTTTTTTTCTTTTTTGCATGGAAAAGAATGGGGAAAAGCGCTCTATATGGGGAAAAGTGCACTTCAATTCTTAAATACGTATTCTTATTTTATCATTTTAACAAATTTCCAATTTATCCTAAATTCTAATTTGAGATGTGTTGATATGTCAAAAGATAAAATAGAGAAGACTAAAACTAAAGCAATACTTGCCACAACGTTGATTGCGATAATTGTTGGCGGTACAGCTTTTATGTTTGGGTGGTTAGCAGCAAATGATTGGTTTTTCAGTAAATCCCCTCAACTAACTACTCCAGAGCTTGATGGAACTATTGATATGAGAGAATGGGCTAGAAGTTCATACTACAATATCCCTTTTTATTTAGATGTCGATAATGCAATCGATACTGAAACCAATTTATCCAATGTTGATGGGTGGAATTATTTATCTGTCGCAGAAGACGAAGAGAATTATTATTTCGCATTAGATTTGTGTTCTGACAGAACCAATAATCCAGACGGCGAATGGGTATCCATTGCGTTAGCTAACAGAATGCCAGAATTATTGAATTCAAAATTAGGAATGTACGCCATCGAAGATTATGGATTAGAGCATTTGATGTATAATGTTAGTTCCAATGAAGTTTTTGAAGAGGAAATTACTTTATTTTCAACTAATGAAGCAAGCGGCGGTATCCCTTTTGTACCTGAATACGACAGTTATGAAGTAGTAAAGGGAACTATGGAAGGAGATTACATCGATTTTTGGTATTCAAATGATAATAAATTTATAACATTGAAATCAGAATATTGCGAAATAGATCCGTTTAACAACGAAAGTGACATAATTGCAGTTGATTTTGCCGTTAATATCACTGAAAAATTCCCAAAATTAAATGCAAGTGAGTTAGTTTCTGCAATAACTGATTTAGATATAAGATTAAGTATTTCTGGTAATGTTAGTGCGAATAATGCGCTCAATTTACCATATGCTGAAGTAATTTCTTTTAGAGTAGTAGAACATGGAGCAATGCCTGTAGATTATAATGATCCTACTTATCTAAGCAACATTAATAACATTGTATTTCAAAATGATAGCTTCACTTCAACGAACGCAGATTGTGACCATAACACTATAAATCTTACAAACGGAATGTATTATTTCTCGTTATATGGTTGGAATAATGATAACGTGACATATCCAACAGAATTTGAGGTGTATATTGACCAACTAGATATTAGAATTGCCTCGAACATTCTCAATGTAGGAACGACGAAAGGTACATCACTTTTTTCTGGTAACTATGACGTAAGCTACGCATTCGGAAGTAGTGAGATGTGCGAAATTGCCCATCGCATGTTTGAAATTCGAATTTCGAAATCTGAATTTCCTGTGCTTGATGATGATATGCTTTATGTAAATGTCGCAGGTTATGGAACAATGGCTATTGCAGATTCGAATTATTGGGTTTATCCGCTTTCCGAAATAGGGATAGGAGCAAGTCCCATAATAGAATTCTACGATGACACAGTAGATTTTCTGAAATTCAATATGAGTATTACCTAAAACTCATTTTTTTATATTATTTCTTGTCTCCTCAGTTTGAATTGATGTATAAACATAATTTTGGTTAGAAAATTGTTAAAATTGAGTAACGAATTTTTCTT
>JAEOUK010000737.1 GCA_016839385.1 Promethearchaeota archaeon | reverse complement strand
CAAGTTGTTCTTGGGGCAAAGATTGATGCCCCATTTGTCAATTATTGATTCGGGTCGAAAGATGTGAAAGTATCGGAAATATTTGTTCTACGATTAAGTATATCGTATCATCACATAATATTAATCAAAGTATGAATGTAAATCAAGAAAACAATAAATGTTCAAATGGTTGTATCAAGAAGTCTGTGTGTTCAGAAACTTGCTAAGATTTTTTCTGAAAGCGCTCCTGGGAAAGCGATGGAAAAAGTTTAAGATTTACTAATCCCTGCGGTCGATTCCCATCTTGAAAAGATTATCAGAATGAAGGCAACAATCAGGCAGAAAATGGCTAATAGCTTCCACCCCATAATGACCCTCTGATAAACAGAAACTCTAGTTGATAAATTCATTATAAAATATTTTCTAAATCCTTTATCATGGTCACTTTTTGATTTCCTTATAATGCTAGATGAATTTTTCCACAGTTAGTTTGGTTTCGGTGATATGTCTAATCCTTAAAATCGAATCATATAATTTCGGAAGTTGAAAGTTCAATTATTTTGGTCGAGGTTTTGGGTGGATTCCTTATGAACTTAAAAGGTAAGGAGAAACAGAACAAATAATAAAATCCCAGGAGGAGCTAGGATGGATTGAGAGCATTAAGGAATGAGAGAATGGAAACAGGGTTTTTATATCGGAAATAATGATTAAATATTGAAATGGAATATGGAACAAAATATCCAATCTCAGAAGCCATAATAAATTAAATTCTTCACCAATGTCGAAAGAACATAAAGACCGAAATTTATTGATTCATCATAATTAAAATCACTCATAAAATATTCAACTCTCATTAAGATTGCATTATGGCTAGCGTCTAAAAAATATATAGGCCATTCTTCATGAAAATACGCATTGGTGTTATCAGGAATAAACTGGGATAATTGATAACTGGACAAATCGATATGAACAACAGAATCATCAGCTTCAAACATGGTAGGTTCTAAAACATAACTTTGAGCCCATTCAGTATCTTGAAAATTATTTAATTTTATTTGTATTCCACTGCTATTATTAATTTCCCAAAAAGCATCCACAAAAGCAGACTGATCTCCACTATGTGGTAAAAATTCTGGTGGATTAATTGCATAACCTAGATATTCAGATAATTGTTCTTGAGAAATCAAAGCATCAGCAACGGTAATTAATAAAGGATCCGAAGGCGTAGATGGTAATGAGTTTGTTTGACTGGAATTTGACGAAAGATCAGAAATTACTTGCGTTAATGATGGAGAGAGATTGGAAGTCGGTTCAATTGTTGGTGTTGATTGTATTTCTGATGAAAGGTCGAATGTATTGAGATTAGGTGTTATGGTATTAGTAGGGTTGTAATTAATTATATCTGTTACAAGTGGGAGATTATCGCTTCCATCCTGAGAACAAGAAGTGATAAGGAATAAAGCGGAAATTATTATAATATTGAAAAATTTTTTTGTCATAACGATACTCCAAAAAATAATTTTCGAAAAATATGTGCATCTTTAGATTATACTTCTGCAATACGTAAAAGAGGGAGCATGATGGATTGGAAATCAGGAATTGACATTCTCTCCTCCGTTTATGAACAATTATTGAATTACCTGAAACTTCTCCTGGTCAAGGATGCACTTATAAGATATAGGTTGCAGTATATGCTCATCAACCCGCCAAGGGTCGATAATTCTCACAATTCCACCCTCAGCTTTTAGGTGACCCTCTTCATTCCTTTTCAAGTTGATATTACTTACAACAAATAAAACACATCTTTCTTGTTGGGAGATTTTTACTTCGTTTTCTGTCAATATAATTGAGTCACCTTCGGATTTTGTTCCTTTTACTTCCACATGTAAATTGCCATCCTCCCTTTTACAAAATAAATCATAGGACGCAAAGGATGAAACATCTTTTACTTCGTATTTTAGTTCTCGAAAATATTCAATAGCGATATTCATCGCATATATTTCAATTACATTACGGTTTTCAGCTAACAAATCAAATCCCTGGCCATATTTTCTTCCTGATCTTGACAAAGCTCGAATCATCTCTTTGGTTTCTCTGACATCAACAGTATCTCCAGGCCAATATCCTAATATGTCAATCAATTTATTCCATTCTGTCGCTGAAACTCTAAATACTGCTCCACCTCTCGATCTTGCGACATTCAATGATGATAAAAATTCATCATAACTTGATTCCCCTAACCACATCGGTAATGAAGGGTGTTCATAATATTGAAACCAAACTCTCGATTTCTTTTCCACAGACCCCTTGGGGTCAATCCAATAGGGGTTATCAATGTCATCTGAAAGAAATATATCTGATATTGCTTCACCCAATCCAACAATACCTCGATTATTTTGATGACCCTGTGCTTTCCAAATTAATACCCTATCACCTTTATTTATTTGGCTTCTACCTGAAGTCCATAAATCAGATTCCAAGTCTTTTATTGCATCTATGATTCGATAACGTTTAGGGTTTGCGAGCAATGCCCAATATCTGATATTTACATTATTTGGACTATTAGTATCATCAACTCCCATTATTCCACCTCCCTCAAAATTACATCATCGCATCAACACCGAAAATATCATGGACCATTTAAAAAATGAAAATAAATACAAGGACATCGATTTTCAGAAATGCTGAAATATATTTGCCTTGGTCAAACGCAATAACCTTTTTCTCAATAATTAATTATTTAGCAAATATGATTAACATAAGTGGATATCCGAGATATATTGAACAAATCAATGAAAATTCATATTATTCAATCCCCCAACAGAATTTATCAACACAAAATCATGAAATAACGTCTAGCGAGCTCATCATTATTTTTACTCGCAAGGATACATTGAATATCCTGGGTAGGGATAGACCCGTTTTGGTTTTTTCTGGAGAATATTTTATGACATCAATTGAAAAATTCGGTGGTGACAAACTTACCT
>JAEOUK010000080.1 GCA_016839385.1 Promethearchaeota archaeon | reverse complement strand
CTGAATTCCAATTAGACTTCAAATATAACAATACAGAAATAGATGGAAAGAATTCCATATATCAAATACGATTCAGAAAATAAAAGAGAGGACGGAAAAAAATGAGTGAGACAATAGAAAAAGATAACTTATCATTACGAATAACAGATGCGCGAACTAAGGATGTAGGACGAGGTATAGCACGTTTGGACCCAGACCTTTCAGCGGCATACAAAATCAAATCTGGTGACGTAGTTCAATTAGAGAATCCATTGACTGGCAAAAAAACAGCATGCATTGTTTGGCCAGGTTTTCGGGATGATGCCGGAAAAGGAGTCATTCGAATTGATGGTAGTATCCGTAGAAACATAGATGCTTCATTGGACGAACGCGTGTATGTTCGAAAGATTGCGGTTAAACCTGCAGCTAGCGTTACTCTTGCATGGGTTGAACGAGCGATGAAATTGAAGAATACCCAGTATTTCGCACAGATTCTAGAAAACCGAATTGTATCTCCGGGTGACCTACTACGATTTCATATTATGAATTATGATTTAGATTTCATGATTGTGGGTTTTAAACCGAAGGGAGAAGCAGTTCAGATTACTCGTGATACAGAAATCAAAATAGAGGATAAAGTTATCACTGCTGAAGACTTACAAATGGGAAAGCGGATAATGTATGATGATATCGGTGGATTAAATGATGAAATCACTCGTGTTCGAGAAATGGTAGAGTTACCGCTTCGACATCCTGAATTATTTAATCGACTGGGAATCCAACCTCCAAAAGGGGTATTATTATATGGTCCACCAGGAACGGGTAAAACCTTATTAGCTAAAGCAGTCGCGAATGAAACAAACGCACATTTCATAAATCTGTCTGGTCCAGAAATCATGTCAAAATTCTATGGACAATCGGAAGAAAATTTGCGTAATGTGTTTAAAGAAGCTCAAGAAAAATCCCCAAGTATCATATTCATAGATGAATTAGATTCTATCGCACCAAAACGAGGAGAAACTCAAGGGGATGTTGAGAGAAGAGTTGTAGCTCAATTATTAGCTCTAATGGATGGATTGGATGCTAGAGGAAATGTAGTTGTTATTGGAGCGACAAATCGGCAAAATGCATTAGATCCTGCTTTAAGACGACCTGGTAGGTTTGACAGAGAAATCGAGATTGGAGTACCGGATAAAGATGGTAGGTTGGAAATCCTGCAGATTCACACTCGAGGTATGCCTTTAGCTGATGATGTTGACCTTAATTATTATGCAAGTAAGACTCATGGTTTTGTAGGTGCAGATCTGCAGATGATTGGAAAAGAAGCAGCAATGAAAACCCTTCGAAGAATCTTACCTAATCTAAATTTAGATGAAGATGAAATTCCAATAGAAATTTTGGAGTCATTATCGGTGACAAAAGATGATTTTGATAACGCATTAACCGAAGTCGAGCCTTCTGCATTACGAGAAGTATTCATTCAAACTCCTCAGGAAACATGGGAGGATGTTGGAGGATTAGAGGAAGCGAAACAATTATTACGAGAGACAATAGAGTGGCCACTGAAATATCCAAACATCTACAAACATATGGACGCAAAACCCCCAAAGGGCATATTACTATATGGATTACCAGGAACTGGTAAGACTTTACTAGCTAAAGCATTAGCACACGAGAGTGAAGTGAATTTTATTTCCGTTAAAGGTCCAGAATTCTTATCCAAATGGGTAGGAGAAAGTGAGAAAGCGGTTCGCGAAACATTCAGGAAAGCACGTTCTGCAGCCCCATGTATAATTTTCTTAGATGAAATAGATGCTATTGCGCCTTTAAGAGGAACTAGTAGAGGAGATAGTCAAGTAACTGAACGAGTGATTTCCCAGTTATTAACTGAGATGGACGGGTTAGAAGCATTAAATAACGTAGTTGTAATTGCAGCTACCAATCGACCTGATATCATCGATCCAGCTCTTTTACGGGCTGGTAGGTTTGGAAGACATATCGAAGTTCCTTTACCTGATCTCAATACACGTGAGAAAATTTTTGAAATTCACATGAAAGGAAAACCTGTTGGCAAGAATATCTCTTACCGTGATTTAGCAAAGAAAATGGAAGGAAAAACTGGAGCCGATATAGAAGCAATTTGTCAAGAAGCTACAATCTTGGCAATTCGCGAAGGAATATTAATGAAGAACTTTGCAGATACAGATAAAAATATCAAGGAACTCTCCATTGAATTGCGTCATTTTGAGGAAGCAGCTAAATCTGTCGAAAAGGAATCTGAGCGTTCAAACAAATCATATCATAAACAAGAAGGAGCATTACCAAATCCAATGTTTTCCTAATCTTTTTTTTCATAAAAAACAATTATTTACCAATACACAAGGTAGTGTCATACTATGGAAACCGACTCAAATGAAAATGAACGGGATTATGCAACTATAATTCAAGAAAATGGTTCCATAGATATCGAACTACTATTAAATATTCTGGGAAATGAAATTGATAGGAAAATTCTGATGAAATTATCAAAAACTCCCAGTATTGCTACAAATTTGTCTAAAGACTTAGGCATTAGTAAACCAGCTATTAAAAAGCACTTGGAAGCCCTAATGCAAGTCGGATTAATTAAACCTCACTCTAAGGATGAACACGATAAGAAAAAAATATTCTATTGTTTAAATCCTGATGTGAGTTTGTCCCTAACACTCGATTTTTCATTAAATTATTTCAATTATTCTGTGAAGAATACCAGTGAAAGCACTCTGGGAGTTTTTAGGCGACTAGAAAAGAAGAAATCGAAATTTCCTCTACAAGTTTCAATATATGGAGTAAATAAGGATGAAGAGGATACGATTGAATTAGCAGAACGTCGAGCTCAAAATAGTGCATTAAAACAGCTTGGACGAGCATTACGTTCAATAGAAATTCATTTACGGGACAATGAAAGAATCCGAGAGAACTTATTTGCAGAAAAAAGTGAAATCACGACAAGAATTAAGGATGTGATTTCAAATTTTGTGGATGAACCATTAGAACGTGAAATAATTTTTTCCTTTTTCTTTAGATTATTTGAATCTTTAGACTCCGGAGTGAGTGTAAAGAGATTTTTAGAAGACATTTATCTAAAAAACAAGGGATCTCGAGCGGGAGTAAGTGGTTCTGATATAACTAAATCCATGGAAGACCAAAAAGCTCGCATTAAAGAGATTGAAGAGACATTACTTCGAATAATAGACGAGATTTCCTTCATAAAAACGATTTATGACAAGGAAACAGAAGAATTCAATATATTCTTTGATTTCTAATCTTTTTTCAGCATAGGTACCTTGAATATCTCCCAAACAGGCTCATAATCAAGATTTGTCTTTTCAATTGCCTGCAAGATTATCGGATATTGTAAGATAAGATCAGGTAAATCATCCAAGATATTTTCTCCAGTTTTTAGTCTTGCCATCAATGGTAGAATCAATTCTTGGGGAACGTTATTATAAATTGATTGGACTAGTATCTGCTGTTGATAAATTTCAGCAATTTGATTGTTATTTGCGTCAATTACTTCATTTATATGAGTACCAAAATCGCTGAACAACGAAACATCATAACGATTCGTCTGTTTTGCATCCTCCAATTCTTTCTCATAAACTGATTCAAATCGATCGGTGATATCCTTTGCAAATGCATCTAATGCAGATTCAGAATCAGCAATACCGGGTTTATAATAATCCACAATCAAAATACCAAACACATGGTGACCTTGACTATATCTTGCTTCAATCGACCCCGATCGAATCATTGACACGCCTTCCGCCCATCCCAGGTCTGTGGCAAAACTATTGATTGCGGACAATAAACCACTAACTAATTGATCCTTATCATTACTTTGGGCTTCTTTTTTAAGAGAGAATTTATGCAGCATAAGCCCGGTCTTAGTGTTGATGTAAAATTCGATACGTGGCACAATAATCCCTTTATAGTCTTTATGTCTTTGTTAACATGATTTCTTCTAATAATTCTTTCTCTCTGTAAAAGTGTCTCATTTAGTTTAGAAAAAGAAGGTTTATGTAATTCTTAAAAGATTCTTAATTTATGAAAGCGGCGTATATAGAAAAGCATGGTTCGCTAGATGAAATAAAAATAGGAGATTTAGAGGAACCAAAATGCCTTCCAAATGAAGTATTGGTAGAAACATCCTATTCCGCACTAAATCATCTAGATATTTTTGTAACAGCAGGTTGGCCAGGCTTAAATTTAGAATTTCCTCATATCTTAGGTAGTGATGGATGCGGTAAAATACTTAAAATCGGATCAGAAGTTCAAGATTCCTCAATAAAAGTAGGAGATTTAATTACTATCAATCCCGGAACTAGTTGTGGTAAGTGCACTCTTTGTTTAGCGGGACAGCATAATTTTTGCACCGAGTTTTCAATTAAAGGAGAATTTTTCAAAGGTACTTTTGCTGAGCAATTTACCATCCCCGCAGCAAATGTCTTAAAAATACCAGATGGTTTTCCTTTAGATGAGGCAGCTGCAGCACCATTAAGTTATTTAACTGCATGGAGAATGTTAACTACTAAAGCTCGAGTAAAATCCGGAGATTATGTGTTTATTCAAGGAGGAAGTGGAGGTGTTGCTATATGTGCATTGCAAATTGCTAAGCATTTTGGAGCGACTGTTATTGTGTCCACATCAACCGATGAAAAAGCGGACCATATTAAAGAATTGGGTGCAGATTTCGTTATAAATTACACAAAAAATCCTGATTATCCTAATACTGTTTTTAAGGAGCTCACAAAAAGAAAAGGTATAGATATTGTCGTAGATAGTGTTGGAGCTTTAACTTTTCCAAATAGTCTAAAAATGTTAAAACCTGGAGGAAAATTGGTTACATGTGGGGCAACAACGGGACCTTTTTCAAAAATAAACTTAAATGCTGTATTTTGGAAACAGCTAGAAATTCTCGGATCTACTATGAGTAACCAACAGGAGTTTCAAGATGTGATGAAATTAGTGTTTGAAGGTAAATTAAAAGCTATAATTGGTAAAGAATTTTCTCTCGCAGAAGCAAAACAAGCAGAAGAATATTTAAATTCAGGAAATCACTTTGGAAAAATCGTGTTAAAGATCAAGTGATTATCTTTTTCAACTTTTTCTTTATTCCAAAATTTATGGAGAATATCCTTATAACTGTGAAAACGTTCATCTTTTGAGTATTCCACGGTGATCAGACAATGGCAGAGCGTTCTTCAGATCGAAAAGTCTATAAAGATATGGATGTGAATAAGAATCTTATTATAGAACGCTGGAAATTCATGGATCATAAAAAATACCTTATCTATGACTTAGATAAATGTGTGGGATGTAGTTTATGTTACGTAGTGTGCCCTGAACGCGCTATTGAGCTTGGACCAGTTCCTGATATTGCTCAAAACTTGATTGATGATATGCCAGCTGTGTTAATAGACACAGATTTATGCTCATTTTGCTTTATGTGCGTATCAGTTTGTATTAATTCTGTGTATGAGATAGCTGATGAGATGGGTCAACCCATAAAGAACCCAATTTTTCCAGTGTTGCCACAGATGTGGGAGTATAACAAAGATACGTGCAAAAAAGAAACTAAAAATGATATATGCAAATCATGTGAAGAAATTCGAGAACCAATCAACATTGAACGTGGAAGACACCACGCTAAAGATCTTATACAAGTTGTTCATAAATGTCCAAGCCAATCGATGACTTTTCATAGTCCCTTTGAAGGGGAAGTATTGATTTTAAAGGAACAACTATACAAGTGTGATCCTAACGGCTGTATGGGTTGTATAAACGTATGTCCAACAGAATCGTTTTTCATACCTCAAACAGCAGAAGAAGTAGCTAAATACGGAAAAATTGCGTGTAATAAAGACACATGCATGTTCTGTGGTGCGTGCGAAAATGCTTGCCCAGAACAAATAATAATAGTAACTCGAAAATCTGTTGATTTAATTGTTCCTAAGGAAGCAAAGCACAAACCATGGCTGTCTCGATGGAAAAAACAATTTAATGATCTTACCCTATCTCGAGAGCAATTAGAAGATACCTATCAACGGAAAGAAGATTTCATTATTATACAACCAGATGATGGTAAATTCGATTTTGATTATGATAAGATAACTCCAGCAGTACCGTTTTCTCATGAAAAATATGCAAAACAACGAGATAAAAATTTACCTGTAATTCAAAAGATGGAAGAGAATTTTGATAAAGCCAATGTGCGAATTTTTATTCATCATAAAAAAAAAGACAAATTGCGAAAATTTTTGAAAAAACAGTTGAAAAATGGATGATATCAAATGGGCGCTATATCCGTTATGAAAGTATACCAATTAACTCCAAAAACTAATTGTAAGGAATGTGGTCGCTCAAGTTGTATGGCCTTTGCAGCAGATTTATCAAAAGGAAATGCAAAAATCGAAGAATGTCCATATCTTATTACACCTAAATTTACACAACAGAAAAAAGAATTAGAACAATATTTAGCTCCTATATTGGAAGGACATGAAACTCATATTGAAATTGATGAAGACAAGTGTGATGGTTGTGGTGTTTGTGTGTTAGCCTGCCCTATTGAAGCAAGATACAGTAATTCAGTCATGGGTGGAAAAAGTCCGAAATATCCTCTAGAGGAAAATGTAATTTTCCAAATTTATGATGGTAAAGCACAATTAGTAAACTTAGAATCTTGTAGAAGGTTAGAAAATGATGCAGAAGCACGTAATTGCTCTATTTGTGAAAGTTATTGCCCACAAAAAGCAATAAAAATCTATTGAGTGAACATTATGACAATAAAACAAATTCAATGTTATGGATGTTCCATCTTGTGTGATGATATCTTTATAGATCTGAAATCAGATGGTGTTCTACAATCTACAATAAATTCATGCTTTCGTGGTAATGCTTTTATAAAAAATTATTTTTCTGAAAATCGTCTACAGAAACCAACTCAAACACAAATGGGACTTGAGATATTCCTAGATATGGAAGAAACAACGTCATTTATAAAAAAGGAATTAACATCAGCAAAATCTATAAAATTCTACGGTTTAGGAGCATTATCCTATCAAGATCAACTAAGTGTATTTTTAAAAATCAAGGAATTAAAAAAAAAAAATAAGCAAATATCAATTTCAGGGTTAAAACCTCTTCAGGAAATATTGAGTATTCCAATTCAATCTACTATTGGAGAAGGGATTAATAATGCAGATGTTTTTCTTTTTCTAACTACAGATTCTACCCATTCGCATCCAAAATTATTCGGTAAACTCCTTTTTAGCCGTGGTATGTTTCGTCTCTCAGGAAAGGAGATGAAAAAATTTATACTGGTACAAAATCAAGATTCTGACCTCACCAGATTATCAGACATCCTCATAGACATATCTCAGCAAAATATCTCGCAATTTGTAAAAGAATTTGAGAAATTGCTTGATAATGTACCCTTAGAGCAATTTTCTCTTGGTAATCTATCAGTAGAGAATCTAAAGACATTAAGAACGTATTTGACAGCAACTGAGTATGGCTTTATTGTCTGTTCTATTCCAATAAGTGATCATTTACCACTTGAAGAGTTTTCTATTCTGATGCAAAAACTAAATAGCTTTGTAAAAGTTCGATTTGTATTTATTCCCTTAACTACAGAAACGAATGAGGGAGGAGTATTATCATCCTTATCTGCAGTTTTTGGTAGAGAAGCATTCGGTTTAGATTCTAATCAATCAGAAACAGATCTTGCTATTGTATTTGGAGGAGAATATCTACGAGATGAATATAAACCAAAAGAAATTGAGTTTCGGGAAAAAAATATCATCTTATTCGATAACTTCAAATCAATTTACAGTAAAAATGCGAAAATAACAATACCATTTGCGATTCCAGGGATTGAGTGCAATGGTACAGCTATTAGAATGGACGGAGTTAATGTGGATCTCAAAAAGTGCACGAATCCACCAGATGAAATAAAAACAGTGAAAGAAATTTTCAGTAACCTTGAGTTTTAACTTCCAACATGATTACCAAGAAGATCAATGATCTTCCATTCTAATAGTTCCGCATAGGTTTTATGACCCAAATCATTTGGATGTGTTCCATCCAAAGTTAATTCTAAGGATGAGGTGTTAATAATAGATGTACCCTCAATGTAATCAAACATTTTTTGATTCCTCGTATTGTTAATCTCTTTACACGCAATTAAAGCCTGATTTTTAATAAATTCCCGCTTTTTTTTTAACCTTTCTTTGAATCCAGATTCAGTATAATTATCCAACGCAAATGCTTGTAAACCCACAAACAATATAGGAGTATTGGGATTGGATGAATGAATTTTTCTCCAAAATTCCTCATATCGTTCTTCCAATACATCACCCCACTTGGGATCTAATAAATTTGCTCCCCAATCTAATACAAACAAGATTGCATGAGAAAAAGAAGAAATATAATCAGCCATGATGGATTCTCCCAAACCATTACCTGAAATTCCTAAGTTTATATAGTTCATACAAAAAGTTTCACTTAATCTGTGTGTATACGTTATTGAAGGTCTACTTGCACAACCTCCTTGAGTGATGGATGAGCCATAATACACAATGGGACGGTTTTCTAACAAAAACGGGGGAGAGCGCTGAGAAATATCAGTCAAGTCATACAATATTAGTTTATTTAATCTTAATCGCGCATAATTTGGAAAAACTAAACTGATTCGATGGATTTTCCTGTCATTTAGTAGATGTATTTTTTCTGGATTTTCCCATTT
>JAEOUK010000446.1 GCA_016839385.1 Promethearchaeota archaeon | reverse complement strand
TTTAACCGCACCCGAAATGACAGTTCTTATTGGTGGTATGCGAGTTCTAGATGCAAACTATAAAGGAGTGCAACATGGAGTGTTTACTCAGCGTCCGGGAGTACTTACCAATGACTTCTTTGTGAATCTTCTTGATATGAGCACCAAATGGGAACCGACAACGGAAGATAGGGATGTTTTCAATGGGACAGATCGTGAAACAAGTGAATTAAAATGGACAGGGACTCGTGTGGACCTTATCTTCGGTTCTAATGCCCAACTTCGAGCACTAGCAGAAGTTTATGCATGTGATGATTCCAAGGAAAAATTTGTGCATGATTTTATCGCTACATGGAATAAAGTCATGAATCTTGATCGTTTTGACCTTAAGAAATAATTTTTTCTTTAAATTTTATTTTTTTTACTTCAAATTCGATTCTATTTTTCGACAAAATTGCATTTTCCCTAAAGAAATTTAAGATCAACTTGCCCATACTAGTGTCAAACATTAGTTATGTTTTCTTTTTATGACTAAAATCAACTAAAAAACAAAAAGTGAAAGTTATGTCAAAGTCAAATAGAGGCGGCGTACTCAGACATGGGGATGTGGTTGAGTGGGATAACGCACAACCCACAGACATAATGTGGCGTTACCCAAATGACCGATTGAAGTGGGGAAGCGTCATAATTGTGATGCCGAACCAGTGGGCCATGTTTTATAGAGCTGGAAAAGCTCTGGATCTCATCCCCGAAGGTCGAAAAATGATCCAAACAATGGACCTGCCATTATTAGGGGGTTTAATAAAACTTTTTGCGGGAGACATTTTCCAAGCAGAAGTTATCTATGTAAGTAAAAGTAAGTTTGAGGGCAAATTCGGTGGTAGAACGCAAACACAAGAGCTTGCACCCTTACTTTACCATGGAAACTACAATTTCCGTGTCAAGGATCCACAACTCTTCGTAACTGATATATGTGGTAATAATAATCTCTATACAACTGATGCAGTTAACAATTATATTCGAGGATACTTCAATGAGAATATCATTGGGCTTCTTTCGCAATATACATTACGTGATGTGTATGGAAAACTGAAAGAAACTTCAAAAGCTGTAGAAGATGATATCAAATCCGCATTTGAGAAGATCGGACTTGAATTGGGAGATGTCAACTTCCTAAAGATAGATACGGAAGAGAAATACCGCGACCGGCTCTTCTTTATGCAGACAGGAGCAGTTGGTGCAGGAGCAGTACTTGCATCCGAAACCCAAAAGGAAGTAGCGAAGGAAATTGGAAAGTCGACAGGTGGTGCATCAACCGCATTTGTAATGAGTGGAGGAATGGATACTAAAGCAATTGCTGCTGCTGGCGGAGATTTCATGACATGCCCTCATTGCGGAAGTCAAAATAAGAAAGGGACAAAGCATTGCTCAAATTGCGGTAAAGAGCCCACGGTACCACCAGTACCAGAACCCACTGGAGAAGGAGGTAATTGCAGGAAATGCGGAGATCCATTAGATGTTGGACAGAAATTTTGTGAGAAATGTGGTACTCCTGCTGCGGAAACATGTAAAAAATGTGGAGATCCTTTAGAACCTGGTCAGAAATATTGTGAAATGTGTGGACAAGCTCGAAACGACAGTTTAAGATGCTATAAATGTGGTGCTCGTTTAGATCCGAGTCAAAGATTTTGTGCAGACTGTGGTACAAAAGTATAAACCATTTTTCTTTTTTTTATCCATTATAAGCAATCGGTGAATCCCATTGTCCAAAGACAAATTAACCCATATGTGCACAAATTGCGGTGCAACTATCAAAATCAGCCCAGAAGATGTCGTAATTCAGTGTGAATATTGTGGAGAAGCTTTTAATGTTGAATTTAATAAAATTCCAGATCATAAAATGATCCCCACAAAATCTCAACGAGAAGTTCGTAGAAACGTGGAGGAGTTTCTTAGAGATCAAAAAATTAACTTAAATTCGGTTCAAATTGAAGAAGTAAAGGCCATTTATATCCCATTCTGGATCGTTCCCTTTAAGTCACACACAGATTATTATGGAGTTCAATCGGGAAGTGTTACTCGATATCGTACTCGAACTCGGACAGTAAGGGATTCGGACGGAAAAACGCGCACAGAAACCTATCAAGAAGCATATCAAGTACCTGTATGGCGTCCTGTGGAAAGTTCTTTCAATCGAAATGGACGCCATAGTGTCTTAGCTCGGAAATATGCAGCGTTTTACGGATTTCATGAATTTGTTTCAACACTCTATTTAGATAACTTAATCGATTTCGATTTTGAACTTACAAGAAAAGATAATTGCGAATTCATAAATGCAGAATTCGAGGAACATGATGCTCAAATGGAGACATATGGAGCAGTAGATAATCAAAATCGTGCACAAGCAGCATCCAGCCTATCAAGATTAGTACGTTGTGATTCTGAGATTGATGTTGGAGATCCATTATATGTGCATGCTCCTTTATGGCTCGTGCGATACTCTTTCAATGATAAAGATTACAAGATCGCAATAGCAGGAGATTCAGGTAAAGTTTTGAAAGCAGAAATCCCCATCTCTACAAAAAAGCGTATTATCAATTACACAATCGCTTTGGTGATGCTACTAGCTGGAGCTGTATTAGGAAATTTCGGATTACCTTTACTTCAAGATGGAGATACAGAGATATGGGGTATTCTTATGATGATAGTAGGCGTTGTTGCAATGGGATTAACTGCATTGCCTGTTAGAATTGCTATGAAAATGCAACTTGAAAAATCAAACACGAAAAAAATTCGTAAAACACGAATGAAAGGGAGGGAAATATAAAATGGTAGAGATTATATGTCCAAATTGTAGTGCTAATTTAACTATTCCAGTTGCCCCTGTCCATACGTGCGAATTTTGTGGAACTGCCATACAAGTTGATCAAATAGCTGGTCCAGACGGGAAAAGTATCACTGGAGAGGAATTACCAGAAGAAACAAAACGAACCCTAATCTTTAAGGATCATTATATTGTGAGAGCTAATTATACTGGGCAACAGGTAACAACAATAATGGAAGACTGGATAAAAAAATTACCACAAGCACCGCAAGATTTTGAAACTTCAGCAACCGTAACTAAGCGTGAGTTGAAATTCTACCCAATTTGGGTTGGCGAATTCACAATTTCGAGCCGATATGCAGGATTGGATGATTGGCCTCAATTTCATCGTCCGGCTCATGATAGACCAGGTTGGTACGAAAATGTATCATATCATAGGAGAACAGAAACCGGATTCGTTTTACGTGAATATAATATTCCATTGTTCGGAATGAAATCAATACCAAACTATCTGCGAAATTATGCAGTTCCCACCACTAGTAAAGAATATTTCGATATTACTCATGTGCGAGAATTAGGAGGAGTTGTAGTAGACTCTGTATTCAGTGTTGAGGATGCCAAACGAACACTCCGGCTCTCTGCTTTTAATCGGCAGTTAGCTGAAATGAGAAAGGAAGTTCACACAGTTACAAGCCGAGACGATGATATGGAGGAAGGAGAGATATTTTATATTCAATTTCCTGTATATGAGATAGAGTTTCACTATAATAAGAAGAAATATCAAGCCTTCATTGATGGTTCAACCGGGAGAGTCATACATATTGATGTTCCAATATCTCGGAAATTCAAGCTTTTCTCATTGATTGCAGGAATTGGACAAATAGTTTTAGGAGTTGGACTTGGAATTGTCGGTTTATTAGTCCCATCCGTAATTTTTGGTGGAATAGCTGCAGGAGTGGGATTGGTCGTGTTTGGAAGTCTCTTACTCTCAATGAGTGCTAAAAAAGGAGCTCAAGAAAAACAAGTCTAATTTTTTTCTATTATCAAAATTGATAAGGTATCACTGGATAAAAAAGAATTTCATAATGGATAAGTAGTAACCGTGAGACAATACATCATATAATATTTCCCGCAATTTCATTACGTTCTCTATTGATTGCGAAAATAAATAAAGTAATAATAGAAAAAAATACATTAAGTTTGCCACATTCGAACGAGTGTACACTCGGTTTCTCAAGGTTCGTTTCGTTTTGGTTGTTTTATCAAGAATGTGAGGACTACTCCAATGATAAGCATGACTCCTGATATAATGAAAGCATAGATAATATTACTAGAGTCATCAAAATATCCTGCTAATGGAGGACCAATTAAGGCCCCAATACCAAATGAGAAAAATACCCATCCATAGTTAGACGAGAGATATTTTCGACCAAACACTCCTCCAGTCGCCATTGGAAACACAGTAAAGTTCCCCCCATAATTGAAAGCGATAATAGCGATACCTATGTAAAGAGTAATTGGAGTTTTAACAAGTAAAAATAGCAGTAAAATTGTTAACGCTTGAATGGAATCCATGATAATAATGGATAATCTCCATCCTATCTTATCCGAAAACCATCCCCACAAAATTCTTCCTAATCCATTAAAAATAGGTAAGATAACTGCTACTGCGATTAATGCAACAGTAGCAGCATTAATATACCCCAATTCTAATAAAGTGGTTTGTGAGTAGATTTTTGCCATTCCAATAACCATTAATCCACATCCTGAGCCTACCATAAGAGCATAAAAAAGAAAATAGAACTGTGGCATTCTTAGTACCTCTTTTGTTTCAAAATTTATCTCATTTGTCGTATCGCTTTTATTTTTCATCACACTTGGATCATATCCTTTAACCGAATAGTCTTCAGGAGGATTATAAATAAAGAAATAAGCACTACCTATCATTATAATAAAACATATTCCATAAATTATGAAAGTCCAAGAGATCCCTACAGTATCATTGAGAACTTCAGTTAGTAAATATTGCCATATAAGTGAACCTGCACCAAATCCCGCCATACCTAGTCCCGTTACCAATCCTTTTCTATCTGGAAACCACTTTGAACAAACACTGATTGGAAGGGCATAAGAAATACCAATACCAGCTCCACCAATTAAACCTACGGTAACAGAAGTCCAAATCCAGTGCAAAGGAAGAATACCGCCTAATATATAACCCATTCCAGTAACTAATGCGCTAATTAAGATTAATTTTTGAGATCCGATTTTTTCGTTCAGTTTTCCAGCAAAAATTACTGCAATGGCTAAGGCTAACGTTCCAGCAGAAAATACCCATTGAGTTTGACCGCTTGTCCATTCTGTAGGAGGATCTTTTAAAATTTTGGCAAAAGTTGACCAAGCGTATAAAGCTCCCAAGGCTAGCTCCATGAATACTGCAGCTATTACAACAATAAACCGGTTTCGAACTGTGATTTTAAATTTAAGATCATTCATTTTTCTTTTTTCACCAAATTCTATTATCTACAACATTTAATGAGTTATAATTGTGATGAACTCTTTATAATAATCGATCTGATTATAATGGAAGGGAATCCATCAATGAATATGATACAAAATCTCATTATAGATAGAGAAAAATGTATTAAATGCAAAACATGCGAAAGAGTATGTGCACCTTTCGTGTTCCGATTCGATGAAGAAGGCTATCCTATTGAAAAATACCCCCATGTATGCTCTTTTTGCGGTCATTGTATCTCAGCATGCCCAAAAAGTGCAATTCAATACAAGTCCTATAGTCCTGGATTTACTGGGGCAGAAGAATTAGATCCTGATGTCCCATCATTCGAACAGTTGAGTAATTTAATTAGTAAAAGACGCAGTATTCGTAGATTTAAGGACGATGCGGTCCCAGATGAATTTATCAACAAAATATTCGAAAATCTCAAATATACTTTAACCGGGCATAATTCTCAAACGTTGGAATACACTGTAATTAAGGATAGAGAATTAATGTATTCTATCAGTAAAAAAATAGGAAATAGGTTTAAGATCGCTCAATTGTTCATCCCATTTCTTCCTAAAAAAATCAAAGGCAATATTCGAAGAATGATCAAGCGATTTGAAATATCCAAAACCAACCATAAGGAAGATCCATTTTTGAGATATCCTCCGACACTGATTATTATTCACACGAAAAAAACGTTAGAGAAATTCCTTAAAACAGCAGATGGCGGTATTGCTTCATATAATGTTATTCTAACTGCAGAATCATTAGGTTTGGGAACTTGTTGGATTGGATTCCACTCTATCATTTCCAATATTTTTCCTGCAGTTAAAAAAGCATCAAAGATACCTCGAAATCATAGAGTAGTAGCTAGCATTGCTTTAGGATTCCCAAAATACCAGTATAGACGAAAATGTGCAAGAAATCCTTTGAAAATTGACATTTACGATTAGTAGGTTTAAATTGTGCAAAATTATGGTGAGACTTGGGAGAGATTCCTCTCAATTTATGATGAAACTAAAAATAGTTATTTTAA
>JAEOUK010000445.1 GCA_016839385.1 Promethearchaeota archaeon | reverse complement strand
TCCTCTTCTAGTATTTCATGAGTAACTGCAGTAGTGACAATTTTCTCCTTTGCATCATTGTACAAGAATGGTAGCTTTTCCTGTAATTTGAGTAATATTTTTCGATCAAATTGAGGAGTTTTTGTAAACCATACACGAACATGCTCAGAAGCAAATTGATGTCTATATTCAAGATGTGTAAATAGATCAAGAATAATTTCAAATATATCATAGTGTATGATTTCATAAACGTAGTTCGGACGTGAAAGAGGAGTTTTCATCATATTTTGAATTCGAATATCCTGTTTTCTCACGAATCTGATTACTATGATGTATATACCTATGATGAAGATGAGAGTACACCCATCTGCGACCAATAAATGTTCCAAGGTAATATCATTTGAGACAAAAAAAATCAAGATATTGCTCATTCCGAGTAGCATTACAAATATACCTGTAATCAAATTCATTAATGATTGATATTGAGATATGTTTTCTAGATTTGTTTTTGCTCTACCCAATACCAGGAATCGTTTTTCATAATATACTAAAAAATCAGATAATGAAGAAGGTCTTATTTGATAAATTCCCGTTTCAGGTTGCAGTGCGAATGGAGAGGAAATGATCCTATCCAAGAAATTTTGGTCATCATTTGATATAGTTGTTTTTGGAAGAGAGGGCTGCGTGTCATGAATTAACAATCCTTGTACTTGAATATCGAATCGTTTCCCCAATACTCGAAAGAAATTTCCCGTATCCAAATCATATTTCACATCCACTTCAATACCCAAATATGACAAAATGGATTGGATTAGAAATGTATTATGCTCCACCGCTTGTGTGAGTACTTTTGTAAATGTTTCCAAATGAGTCTGTTCTTCAATTTCACTTATTCCACTTTCAACTATATTTATGGGCATGAGCAGTAAATGATGTTCTATTGGAGAATGGCTAATTTGTTTTGCCAAGATCCCTGCAAGGTGTACATTATTTCCTTTTATCACTTCTTTTGGATGCACCCAAGTCCATGAGTTGCTTTCTGTGATCTGTTTTATGTACCCAATATCTATTCTAGGCATCAATCCATACACTTTTCCAATGTATATAAAGAAAAAAATTATTCATCGGTATTGATAATGACTAAGAAAAAACTTCCACAATCAGAGGATTGTCCAGAAAAAAGCTTGATATGTAAACAAAAAAAAGGCGAGTCAGAAAAAAATGCTAAATAAAATATTCTTGTAAAATACTCCATAACTTCTGTCCCGCATCCGATAACCGTAATTCATCCGGATTAAGGGGTCCTACGAAATACCCTATTACAATACAGTCATCTAACTGTCCTATATCATTAGGAGTCCATGCGGGTGCATATCCGAAAATTTGAAATCCCAACCCTAGAAAGACTCTTTGATAATTAACGTTAGTTGCGGGAAGATAGCATTCGAAATACTGGATTTGTTCCTCTTCCATAAGAACTCGTAATCGAATCAACAATGCACCAAGTTCTTCTTGATTCTCAACGTGCAATTCCGTTCGTTCTGCACTGTGAATGGTGTCTGTCACTATGAATTCCATATAGGAATTGTTCAAATCCATGCGATATTTATGAGTGTTAAAGCAATCCTCCCATTTCCGAACTTTTACTTCTTCGGATAATTTGCGCGCCCAAGTCCTAAAACACGTGTTTATTTCATACAAAGAATCTGCGAATTCAGCATCGGGTAATGAAAATTGATTAGCAATAAATTCGTATAATGGACGTAATTTAGGTAGTAAAACGGGATTTTCGTTACGTTTCTCATATAATGTACGGTTTGGATAGGTTATTTCCAGCACATCGGATTCGCGAGTTCCTTTTCCAACAAATACATCCTTATTAGGTAAAATTCCACATGGGCGGAGACTAATATATTCCACTAAAAATTGCGCTTTTGAATGTGCAGTTCGAGTCTCAGTATACCATTTATCCACCGTATTCCAGAAATGCTGATAACCTAAAGCGGCATTTTCGCACATGCACTTTTTCATGTCGATTTTTCCTTGGTATTCAGGAATCACAATTAATCCTCTGAGATATCCGATTCTTTCTCTTGGACGACAATTCATGATCCCACATCCTGCGGTTACTCCTGTATCTTCATGTGAGTATAATCCCACTAAATTTATATCTCGATTATTTACAAAATCTTCTACATATTCCGTATTCAACATTTCTTGATAGGGGTACATTCCATAGTAGGCTTTGTTATGTAATTGGACCACGGTTTTTGCATCTTGGGGCTCTGCAAAATGTAAAGAAGATTTATCATATTTCTCTTGGGCAACAAACTTATTTTTCACCCCAAGTTGCTCCCACATTGCCAAAAATTCTTCTAATCCAAGAGGTAAACGTCGTTCAGAAGGAAGAGAAAAGGAACTTGTGTCAATCTTTTGGATCGTAAAATCTTGAGTGCTTTGCATAATAGTTCATCTCGAAGTTTTAAACCTCAAGACATGCAAAACCTATTTCTATATAAATATGAAAACGGAATTATTTTCTATCCTTCTTCCCTCTTCTCCCCTCTTCTGATTTTCGTGTTTATATAGAATTTCCGATTTCCAATTACATGATAAGCCTACGCGATTATTTAGCAGGAGCATTGGGAGGAGCATTTAATATTTTGTGCTGGGGAACATTGATTTTGGGGGGAATTCTTATTCTGGTTGCCATAGGAAATATTGTGGGGGAGCGAAAGAACATTCAAGGTTTTCTATTTTCCCTTCTGATCGGACTTGGACTTATTTTCTTATTCT
>JAEOUK010000079.1 GCA_016839385.1 Promethearchaeota archaeon | reverse complement strand
TAATTCTCTTTTATTTTATAATTTTCTTTAAAAATCTCAATTCTATATTTTTGATATTTATCTTGAGGTGAGAATTTCGGTGGATGTGAAATTTTAACTGGATTTTTACATCTTGAACAATTTTTCGTAGAGAGGGTGTATTCCTTACATTTATTACAATAATGAAGCATTTTAGGCATGATTTATCATATTAATCTGTTCTTTCGAATAAATATTCTCCATTATTTGATTCTATATGTTTTTGAATAACATTAGTGATATTTTTCAGATAATGTTCTGCTTGACGATAGTCACTTGCTGTAATCCGCATAGAATATGTAGGTGCACCGATATAATGAATATTTAAATTCATATTTTTATCCGTTTTTTCGATCTCGTTTGCTTTTTTGAAAGCTTCCTTAATAATTTCTACTCCGTTTGAATCATACACAATGATTTCAAATCTTCCCTCAATTTCTACATGGGATAATTGAATATTTGAATCTATAAGCTCAAATAGGTTATTCATCAGATTCTCAGAAACATCAAGATTTAGATTTTTTAATTCTTCAATTCCGTCTTCTTTAATTGCATCGAACGCATCGTGAAGGGTTCCATAGGTTGTCATTAGAGGGAATCCGATTTTTGAATATACAGAATCTAAATCCATATTATTTTGAGTGCCAAACACCCTGAATAAGTTTTCACATTTACGTTCAAATTTCCAATCACTCATTACAGAATTCTGCTGTTCATTGTTGACCCGACGCAAAGATAAATCAATATGACCTTTTTCTGGATTAACGCGTAATACTCTAAGAACGATTCGCTGATTTAGTTTGACGTAATTTGAAATATTTCGAATCCACCTATTAGCTAACTCGGAAATATGAATCATTCCCCTAGCTCTTCCACCCGGGCCATTGTTACCCTCAAAATCCTCAAGATCTGCATACACATACATCTTATCTATGTGGATTATTTGAGCTACTACTAATTCATCTTGTTCTGGAAATTTAGCTTGTTTTTTTACCATTTTAGATCCTCAATAATGAAAAATAAACTAGGTCTTTACATATTGCGTATTATATAGTTTTTTTGATTTAGTCCAAAATGAGTAAAAACCTGCAGTCAACTTATCGAGTGCGTGATTGTGAACCTGATTGTTCTGAATGTACTCTATGTGCTCAAATAGACCAATTAACTCATTCTAGTTTATCTCATCAGATAGACGAACGAATTAATGATTTTAAGAAAATTGGTAAATCTGGGAAAGATATTCTCTTCAGCGAATTGTGTTTTTGCATTTTAACTGCGAATTTTAGTGCAGTACGAGGTATTGAGATACAAAAAAATTTGAGTACCGATGTTGTTTGTTTACCTCAAGAGGAATTAGTGGATAGATTAAGAAAACTGGGATACAGATTCCCCAACATACGAGCAAAATATATCTATGAATCTCGCAAATGGTACGCTCAATTACATGATATAATTTCTTCATATAATCCAAAGGAACAAAAAAAACTACGCAATTGGTTAGCTAAGAATATAAAAGGATTAGGATTTAAGGAAGCATCCCATTTTTTGCGTAATATTGGATTTGATAATTGTGCGATTATTGATTTTCACATTGTAGACATTCTAGTAACTCATGGTATCATTATAAGACCAAAAAGTCTTACAAAACGAAGATATGAAGAAATCGAGGTAATATTATCAAAGATTGCAGAAATTCAGGGATTGAATCTTGCTGAACTTGATCTATATTTATGGTATTTAGAAACAGGGACTGTTCTAAAGTGAAGAGAAAGCCAAGAAAAAAATCATTACCAACAAAATTGTAACTCCCCCAAGTATATTACAGACATAATGGAAAGGAATTTTCCGTGCTAATAAAAGCAAAGCGTCCATCATAAAATATCCAATAATCGCTACTAGAAACATCAAAAACAGATAATCCCATTGAAATCCAAGTACTTCACCTCCAATTATGACATCAAATAGAAGATCAAATGCAATTCCTGCTAATACAGCAGGTAAAGAGATAAGAAAACTCATCTTAAAAGCATCTTCTTTCTGAAAACCCCTAGTTAATAAGTAAGTATAGGTGGTTCCAGATCTACTTATTCCTGGAATTATTGCAAATCCTTGCACAATGCCTAGACCAAACTCATCCCATATTTTGCGATCTTCCATCTTAAGCATATTTTGGGATATTGTTGTTCCATGTTTTAATATACTTCCCGTGATTATTAGAGCAATTCCAGTTAGGAGCGTTATAATCCAGCCAGCAGATTCTATAATTTGTTCAGTAAATAGATATTCCAATAACAATTTCAGAGGGATTGCAACTAATGAAGTGCTCAATACCGATACGATAAGCAGTCTTAGCAATTTTTTATCTTTGAATAAAACTGCGTCAATGTAATTTCTTCGAAATTTGAATAAGACTGCAATTGCTGTTCCTAAATGAAAATATAATGCGATGCGAATCGCTGCTGCAGGGGAAGCTTCACCAAAAAGATTGGTGCTGGTAATGACGATAAATCCTTCACTGCTGACTGGTAGCCATTCTAGTACTGATTGAATAAGGGCTAAGATTAATCTCTGCCAAAAATTCATAGTTAGAGATATGTTTTACATATTATAAGAGTTAAGGGACATAAGTTTACGAATATAATGATTGTCAAAGAGTTTAAAAGTGTAAATTTACACTTGATATTCCTTGATGTTTATTCAAGTGAACATCTAAGTAAAAATAGAACTCCTTAGAAACCTCAGAAGTGAAAGAGTAATGAAAATGCATGCATATGTGTCAGGGAAGGTGCAAGGCGTGTTTTTTCGAGCGAATACAGCAGATATAGCTAATCGTCTTGGAGTTAAAGGATGGGTACGCAATTTAAATAACGGTAAAGTAGAAGTACTAGCAGAAGGAGAAAAGGAAAAGTTAAATCAATTTCTTAATTGGTTAAAAAGAGGTCCAGTATGGGCTAAAGTGGATAACGTCAACCACGAATTCTCTGACAATGATGAAAAGAATAAATTCCGAAATTTTACAATACATTATTAAATTTATTTAATGTATTTTTTTTGATTCTATCAATTTCTTCAGTTTATTCACATCAAGATCTCGCTTGTATAAAGGACGTTTGTCAGTTTCATAGGCAATATTGGCCTTCCAAAATGGAATCTTGTTAGGATTTCGGTAAAATATTCCCAGTGGAAATTTATTTATCTCAATAGCTTTCTCGAATGCAACCTTTCGATCAGTTGGATCATACTCTTCAGGCAAGTCATAGGTGTTATCTTTGTACCATTTGTAAGTATTGAACTTATTGAATGAAACGCAGGGACAGAAAATATCAACCAGAGAAAATCCTTTATTCTGAATTGCTTCTTTCAGGACTAATTTCGTTAATTCAGCATTTCCTACAAAAGTTCGTGCAACAAAAGATGCTTCTAATGCGATTGCTGCAGCTATAGGATTGAATGGTTGGTTAGTAACACCATATACTTGAACTGGTGTTTTCATTCCTTTCACACTAGTCGGAGATGCTTGTCCTTTGGTGAGTCCATAGATCTGATTATTGTGACTTATAACTGTAATATCAGAATTTCGCAGAATTTGCTGGTTAAAGTGATTACCTCCTTCTCCAAAAGTACAGCCATCTCCAGAATCTACTATTACGGTTAACTCGGGATTTGAAGCCTTAATAGCCATTGCGACTGGTAAAGCTCGTCCATGTAAGCCATTAAACATGTGTCCTTTCATGTATTGTGGCAATTTAGCTGCTTGACCTATTCCGGATACAAAAACTGTTTCTTCAGGTTTTTTGTCAAGCTCTTCTAAGGTTTCTCTTAATATTCGATGTAGCGCGAAGTTACCACAACCCGGACACCAAGCGATGGCATCTATATTGAAATCAAAACGACCTCCCATCATTTCTCATCTCCTCTATTTAATGAATCTTCGATAAATTTCTTAACTTCCTCTACCGATAGCGGTTCCCCGCTAGATTTTAGATAACAATTTTGAAAGGGAATATCAAAATCAGCATATAGTTTCAATAATTTCTTAAATTGGCCAGTAGCATTTCCTTCGATAAGTAAAACATTCTTTGCTTCTCTTAATATAGAGTTTGCTTCTTCTGGAACGGGAAATAGTTGTGAGAAATGAAGCATCGCGAGTTTCGGATTATTTAGATCTTCAATAACTTCTTTAACCGCAAGATAACTTGAACCCCAACATACAACAAGAGTCTCATATGTATTTCCCCCAAATGGTTGAAGAGGAATTGGAGAGGGATTTTCAATTATAGTTTTGCCTTTCTTATGGATCCTTTTTTCCACCATTTTCATCCGAACTCCCCTTAGGTCTTCAGTAATATGCCCGATTTCATCATGCTCATCACTATCTAAACGTACCAAACCAGTTCCAAAACCAGGAATTCCTCGTGGAGAAATTCCATTCTCAGTATATGCATAACGTTTGTAATCGAAATTTGTCTCTACGAATGCGTGTTTTACTCCGACAATCTTCATATCTTCTGGGGGTACATTGTAATACGAATCAACTAGATACTGATCAGTTAGAATAAATACGGGAATCTGAAGTTTATCTGCAATATTAAATGCTTGTTGGGTGAGGTAAAACACTTGCTCTATTGATCCCGGTGCAAATATCATGCGGTGAAATTCCCCATGACCAGCATATATTGCTAAATTAAGGTCTTCTTGACCTGTTCGAGTAGGTAATCCGGTTGCGGGTCCTGGTCTTTGAGCAATATGTACTACCAAAGGTGATTCGACCATTCCAGCTAAAGAAAGTCCCTCACTCATTAAAGCAAATCCACCACCGGATGTTGAAGCAAGTGCTCTTGCTCCTGTAAACCAAGCACCAATCGCTTTATTGATTGCAGCAATTTCATCTTCTGCTTGATCTACAACAATTCCAAATTCCTTTGAATGTTGTGCCAGAAAAACAAGAGTACCTGTTGATGGACTCATTGGATATGCTGAAATAAAATTACATCCTCCAGCAATTGCACCTAATCCAACAGTTTGGTTGCCATCAAGAAGGATTTCAGAATCCACTTTTGGGTTTTTTTCCATCTCTGGAACAGCATCTTTGAAAGTCTCCCCCAAAATATATCCCTTTTCTAAAGCATCGAAATTCTTAGCAAGTATGGATTCGCCTTTCCCAGCAAATTGCTTCTCGATGTATTTTTTTCCAGAATCTATAGGAATTCTGAAAATTCCAGATAAAACACCAGCAGCATAGACATTTACAAATTTTGCTCCAATTTCTTTTTGAATCTTGGAGAATGGAACATCCGTACATGCATAATCCGAGCATTCTTTAGAAGCTATCATTTCAGGATCTCTAAGAATGACTGTAGAGCTTGATAATCGGTGTTTAATGTGTTCCATAGCATCCTTGTGTAGTGGAATTAATAGATCAATTCTTTCGACATATGATCGAACTCGTTTTTTCCCTGAGCCTATTCTTAATTCAGTGGAGTTCATTCCTCCTCGAACCCGACTCATATATTCTTTTGTAGCATATACATTATATCCTGTTGTTTTAAGAAGACCAACCATAAATTGTTCAACAGTTTGTATACCCTGACCAGCTTGTCCGACAATTACTAGACTTAAATCTTCCATTTTGTGATTCAACTTCACTACTAAATATGTGTAAGTTTTATTTTTAGTCAATAAAAAGGTAAATCTAATGATCCAAAATCTCAAAATTCCAAACTATTTGGATGGTAGTTTGGTAAATTTGATGAGTTCTATAATTCATCATTTTGGTGGAACTAGCGAATATTCTCCTTTGAAGGATTTACCAATAAGTCAATTAAAAGGAGCACAAAATGTTGTTTTAATTTTGCTAGATGGAATGGGATACAATTTTTTTATCCGTAATATGAATGAATTACAGCATTCAGTAAAAGACAATCTCATTACAAAAATGACTTCAGTATGGCCTTCTACAACTGCTGCTGCAATGACCACTATTTACACAGGCGTTGCCCCTATCAATCATGGTTGTCTAGCATGGTTTACATATTTGAAAGAAGTGGGGCTTATATCAACGATTCCACCCCTTAAAAGACGGGGACATTCATATTATATAACAGAAAATTCGATAAAACCCCAAGATATTCTACAGCTCGAATCTATTTTTGAGAGAATTCCTTCAGCAGATTCGTATTTTCTGATTTCAGAAAAATTAGTGGATACACCATATGACACAGTAGTATCACAGGGTACTAAAAAAGTCGTAGGGTTCTCACATTTCAATGATTCAATGGAATTACTTCTAAAAATATTAAAATCTGATTCAAATCGTAAATTTATTCTTCATTACTGGGACGGAATTGACAGTAAAAGTCATTTAGATGGAACAGATAAAGCTATACCACATTTCCAAGAGATTTTCAATCTAATAACACAATTCTCCAAGCAAATTCAAGAAATTAATGAAAAAACGGTTATTTTAGTCACTGCTGATCATGGACTCATTGATATTCCTAGGGATCATGTTATTAAGTTAGAAAACCATCCGATATTAGAAGAAACTCTAACACTACCTCTATGCGGTGAAAGTCGAGCCGCATTTTGTTACGTACGTGCCCCATATCGTGAACAATTTGAATCTTATGTAAATAAAGAACTCAATGAGTTTTGCACACTCATAAGTATGCAAGAACTTATTGAATCCAAAATATTTGGATTGTATAAACCTCATCCACGTTTTAAATACCGTATCCCGGATTATGTTTTACTCATGAAAGATAGTTACATGATAATGGATAAAATGATGAATGAAACAAGAATTCGAATGAAAGCGGTACATGGAGGATGTTCAGACGAGGAGATATTTGTACCTCTCATCATGTTCAAAAATTGATATATACATAAATACATATGGTGAAAATTGAATCTAGTTAATAACAATTGAAGATAGAATTATTTGATTACTCCCATTATCAATCCAATAATTGCCTTCCTCATCATTAGACCATAGTATGTTTGTTTGAAATAAATTGCATGGGAGCTATCATCAATTTCCGGACTAATTTCATTAACTCTAGGTAACGGATGCATGATTTTCGCGTTAGATTTCAAAGAGGATAAGTGTTTTTTCTCAAATTTGAATACATCCTTTACCGATTCATATTCCTCTGGATCTGGAAATCGTTCTTTCTGGATTCGAGTCATATAAATCACATCCAGATTTGGTAGAGTCTTAAGAAATTCCGTTGTTTCGGTGATCTTAACATTTCCCATTCCTTGAACGTAGTCCATAACCCTATTTTGCATTTTCAGACTATGAGGACTTATTAAGAACAGATTTACATCATAATTTGCTAAAAGATAGGTTAATGAATGAACCGTTCTACCGAATTTTAAATCTCCAATCAGCCCTATATTCAAGCCGTCTACTTTTCCGCATTCTTGCCTAATAGTCAATAAATCTAATAATGATTGTGTAGGATGTTCCCCACTTCCGCTTCCTGCATTAATTACAGGAACATCTGAGAATGTTGCTGCATGTTTAGCTGCTCCATCGTTGTTATGGCGCAATACAATTAAGTCAGTGTAATTAGCAACGGTTCGAATAGTATCCGCTAAAGTTTCTCCTTTCTTCACAGAAGACACTGTAGCAGATGAAAATCCTGTCACTGATCCTCCAAGACGAAGCATTGCACTTTCAAAAGAGAGCCGAGTTCTTGTAGAAGGTTCATAAAATAATGTACCCATTATCTTTCCTTTCATACATTCAGAGAACTTCTTCTTATCTTGTTCAATTTTTATTGACCAGTCAAGCAAATATTCTAAATCCTCTCTAGTGAACTGCTTCGCACTTAATATGTCATGTCCTTCCAGTGAGATCATTTTCTTACTATCTAGCTTAGTTCCCTAATATGAAAACTTTTCATTGGAGTTTTATTTTAGGATTGATAATCTCTCTTGTAAGTCAATAAAAGAGCAAAATTTTTAATTTATCTGCAATAAAAAACGATCATCTATTTAGACTGAGCTAGTTTGAAATGAAAGTACCAAAGAAAACAAAATCCCTTTGCCCGAGATGTAAGAAGCATACTGAATTTGCAATCTCAATTTATAAGAAAGGGAAGAAACGAACCTGGGCGGAAGGACAAAGACGATACGAACGTAAAAAGAAAGGATACGGAAGCCAACCAAAAGAAGTATTTAGAAAAAATGCAAAAGTGAATAAGAAAACAACTCCACTCCTCACCTGCTCAGTTTGTGGATATAAAAAATACGGTCGATCCCAAAGAATTAAGAAATACGAAATAATAACAAAATGATGCTAATGAGCCAAAAAGAACTTGTTCCTAAACCTAAAAGCCGATTTTTGAAAATCGTTTGCTTAAACTGTGGTTCCACACAAATTGTGTTCGGATGCTCTTCTACAGAAGTGAAATGTCAAACTTGTCAAAAGATTTTAGTTCAACCCACAGGTGGTAAGAGTCGAATTTTAACAAAAATATCTGATGTTTTAACATAAACACATATTTTTTCGTGAGAACCATGGTTGATTTCTGTCCAAAATGTGATAACATGCTTAGAAAACGTAAATTAGACGACGAAATATATCTTGTTTGCCAATGTGGATATAAAACAATATCAGAAAACGGACGTTCCACTAAAAAACCCTTACCTCATCAGAAAGCAGGATTGATAAAAAAAACAGTGATTTTAGAAGAAGCTAATCAAGTAAGCATGCCAACTGCTGATGTAATTTGCCCTAATTGTGGTCACGCAAAAGCAGAATATTTTCAACAGCAAACACGCTCAGCGGATGAACCTCCTACAACATTCTTTCGATGTATAAAATGTAATCATCGATGGCGAGAATACTAAAAATGAAAATTTTGTATTATTCCTCTGATTTTATTAAAAATTTCAATTCGAAATCTAATTTTTTGATTAAAAGAAATTTTATTTCTATTCTCTCGCTGTTTTTATTAGATCAAATTGAAATACTAACAAGTTAACAATGTATTTTTTATTATTACCCTCAATTCATTGTCTATACACTAAGTAGCAAATCGTACAACTTGGAGATAATTATGTTTGAATTAACTATGAATGAATCTAAAGCGATACAGGGAGTATTCGATGCTGTAGCAGCCATAATCGACGAAACAGAAATCATATTTAATCCTGACGGCATTCAATTAACATCTATTGATGCAGGAAGGGTGTGTCTTATTAGTTTAAAATTAAACAAAGTAGATTTTGATGCGTATAAATGTGATAAGGAAGAAAAATTAGGACTAAATATTGAAGATTTAGTGAAAGTACTGAAGCGAAGCTCTGCGAATGACAGTATCGTTTTCCAATACAGTGAGGGTTCTAATAAACTAGTAATCCTAATGCAAAGTAATGAAGGAAAGAAAATGCGTAAGTTTTCAATTACTTTGAAGGATATTAACATGCCACCTATTAAACCAGAATCCTTGGAAAAAATTCCATATGATAACAGTGTAAAAATCCCCTTAGGATATTTAGAGGAAGCAATTAAAGATGCACACGTCTATAGTGATACAGTTATCATCAGTTTGGATGAAAAAGCTCTGATATTCAAATCGGAAGGTAATGTAGGTGAAACAGAATGTGTCTTAGATAAAGGAGACCCGAATTTAACGGAATTCAAAGCTTCAGAAGAAGCAGAAGGAACGTTTGGATGGGATTTTCTAAACCATATGTTAAAAGTAGGCTCCGTACCAAACGTTTCTAAGGTAGAATTATCGGTTAGGACAGAACAACCTTTGAAAGCTTCATTTGAATTACTAGGAGATAGTTCAATCAAATATTTTCTTGCCCCACGAATTGAAGATGAAGAAGAGGAATATTAGATTTTAGAATCTATTGGTCTCTGATATTTTATCTACAATTCCAATTTTATTATATTAATTCACGAATCATTTGGATTTCATTAACTTATGTCAGATCGGTACAGTTTAGTATACAAATATCCTTGGTTGGAAGGAGGACGAGAAATTTTTGATCCCACATCCGAAGAAAATGATGACGAAGATCCGATAGAATATTATAACCGTTTGTTTACTAAGTATTTTGAAACCTATCCAAACCTTTATCAAAAAATCCTAGATGTTTTTTTTCTTGCTTTAGATAAAAAAGAATCTGGCATTATTCTAACAGAGGATGAACTGAATATTATCCTTTTTTATTCAGTAAAAACCCTTTTAACTGCATTTGATAGTCGAGCTTTAGAAAATCATGTGGCAAATCTTCTTTCCAAACTTTATCATAAGCGCTTTCTGAATGAATCGGATCAAAACTTGGAAGTCATTGGACAGAAAATGAATTTTGATTGTCATTTTGAAAAAAAACCAAAAACAATTGGCGATGTTTTATATCCTTATTGGATAGCTGTCCATAAATACATCCCGGCTGCCTCTCTATTAAAAGATGCAAGTTATCAACTAGTTAACCGAAACGTATACAACGGAAAAGTATATCTCATAAAAGATAATGTTGCTAGAATTCTGCAGGAAGTTGTTCGTAAGGAAATCACTCCCGATAATCAAAAATCTAGCACAGAACTAATGGATTTACTTAAAAAGATTAAGTATATTTCTGCATTAATTGAGGAGATTTCACAAAAGGTTGAGGAAAAAAAACTGACCAAAAAAAATTTTGATACTGAAAACATCTACGAAAATGTAGTTTACGCGATGTATCCACCTTGTATCAAATATATTTTAAATAAAGCGACAAACGGGGTAAATCTAAGTCATAGCGAGAGATTACACATTGCATTTTTTTATGCAAATACTAATCATTCTGTGGAAGATACTGTTGACGTGTTTAGAACTCTTCCAGATTTTGATGAAAAAATCGCAAGATATAATGTTGAATTTTCGAGAGGAATTGGGGGTAAAGGAAAGAAATATTCTGTTTTTAGTTGTGCAAAATTGAAAAGTTTTGACCTATGTAAAGCCAATGATGAAGAGTTTGGGGATATTATTTGTGCAGAGGGAGTATGGCGTAAAGGTGAGACAAAACAGGTACCGATAAAATCTCCAAAAGAATTTGTCTTCTGGAAAAACGTGGAAATTAAAAGGAATTCAATAAAAGATCCGCCAAAGAAGTGAAGCTTGTGAAAGATTCCACCCTTGAATTACGAAAAAAATTTACACTTAAATATGCAGAATTAGTAAATAATTTTCCTGAAATTAACGAAATTCAACACAGGGAATTTGCATTTCTTTCGTGGGATAAAAGTTTCATGATTCGACATAAAGGGTTTATGAATTTTGATCTTTTCAAATCAGAATTAAAAGGAGCTATTCCTAAGCATGTATATTATAGTGCAGCATTATATCATGACCCAGCAAATAAAATAATGACGGACAAAGGGTGGTTTGGGTGTGATTTTGTAGTCGATATTGATTCAGATCACATGGATTTACCATGCCAAAAATCACATGATTATTTCATTTGCACAAAATGTGATTTCATATCTACTCAAGAAATCACAAAATGCCCTGAATGTGAGAGCTCAATTCGAAAACAATTATGGTTATGTGACGATTGTTTAAAGGCAAGTAAAATTGAAGTATTGAAATTGATTGATGACTTCCTACCAGATTTTGGATTCACGAGAAAGAACGTTTTATTTAATTTTTCAGGCCATCGGGGTTATCATGTCCATTTAAGAGATGATTACATTCGTACATTAAGTTCCAATGAGCGTCGTCAAATAGTAGACTATATAACTGGGACGAATTTCAATCCTAATGATTATTTCAATTATAAAGCATCCAATGGGTACTTTATGGGGAGTTCCATCGATGACCCTGGATGGAAAGGAAGAATTGCACGCACATTTCACAAGATATTGACAAGCTATGATTCAATCGACTCTTTTGATAAGGATTATGGTCATTATATGTTAGATACCAAAATAAAGAAATTTTTGTTTGAATCCCCTAAAAGAGAACAATTGATAAATCAGTTAATTAATAAAAATCCCAAATGGACTATAATGGAATTTGGGAAATCGTCTTGGGAAAAGATTAAGAATTTCTTGCTAAAAATCAGTAGATGTGATATTGATGTCCCAGTTTCTATTGATACACACCGTTTAATTAGAGCTCAAGGTTCCATTAATGGAAAAACTGGATTTATCGTGAAACCTTTAGATTATTATGAATTAGTTAATTTTGAACCATTAGTAGAACCGATTATTTTTTCGTTTGACAAAAAATTTGATATGAAAGTGGAGATTATTACACCTAAATGTCCCGAAATTCGAATTAAAGATGAATTTTATGGACCATATGAAAAATATGAAAAAATTGATGTCCCTGAAGCAGTTGGAGTATTTTTAGTCTGTAAAGGAGTAGCACAAATAGTATAGAGAGAATAAAATGAATGCTCAAGAATTTAAAACGATCTATGAACAATTATTGTTCGATTGGGAGGTCGAATGCACCACAGAAGAAATTAATCCTCTTCCTGAAAGTAAATTAAAGAAATTATATGCATTCCAAAAAGAGATTCATCAATTAGAACATCATGCTCCTCCTTCTGATGCCACAGAAGAATCTAAGAATTTGATTTGGGAACTTAAGAAAGAAAGCAGTAAAAACGTAGATTATATCATTAACGATTTACTCGCAATACGACAAGAAAAAATCATCCAATTGAGTAAAAATTTAGAAGTGATTGATCAAAATCATCTGACATTATCAGAACAACAATTTTATCGAAGTCTTATGGCTGCATTTAAAGGATATAAGAAAACTAAGCAATATCACAATGCTATAACTGAATCTTGTCCTGAAGAAACTTTAATCGAAGAGCAAGAAGAACATTGTATGACGGAGAATTCAGAAATTCCAACTAAAATCGAGTATTGTGATGTGAGAGTTCTTAGAAATGCTCCTGCATTAGTAGGTTCAGATTTTGTCACTTATGGGCCATTTCGAAAAGAAGAAATTGTTAGATTGCCTAAGAAATCAGCCCAAATAATGGAGAAAGAAAAGTTTGTTGAAATTCTCGAATAAGCGTTTTTTACATCTTTTAAATTATCAATAATTTAGAATTCAGATAACAAGTATCACATAAGATTTCATTTAGGATTTCAGAATATACATGGTTTTTGTGTTTATGATCATCCCCTCCATCATCTTGATGATCTGGCAATATATTCCCACTTAAACAAAGTTAAAAAGTCATGCTTGCTATACGCATATAAATCTTTGATTAAAAACAGATATGAATTAATAAATTTCTATATTGTAGAATAGGATTTGATTAACCATGGCTAAAAGAGGACGCACTGATTCTGATATGAAAATGAAGCGTCGAAAAAGAACTTCAAGGAAAAAGGAATTTGATATAAATAGACAAGTGAATATAGCTGTTCGCACGGGAAAAACCGTTATTGGAACTAAGAGTGTTTTGAAATACATCAATTCAAATGATTTTAGAATAATAATCTTAGCACAAAACTGTCCCGCAGATATTAGAACTCGAATTGAATCGATGATTAATTCTAAAGAATCAAATAATATCCCAATTTATAATTATCCAAATTCAAGTTGGGATTTAGGAACAGCAGCTGGTAAACCACATATGATCGCAGCAATGGGAATAATAAATCCTGGAGATTCTGCAATATTAGACGTATTAACCACACAAAATAGATAATTTTTACATCATTCATTTTGATTTATGGAAATTGAAGAAATATGGGAACTGGGAAAACTATTAAATTCCAACGTGAAGAAATGGAGTTAATTAAACTTTTTGACACTACTACTGGTGCTGCTCCTTTGGATTGTGTTCTTTTACCTGATGGAGATGATAACGAACGAGTTATATTCATGGTAAATCGACAAGATTTACGTAAAGCAGTTGGAAAAAATGGTGTTAATGTAAAGAAATTAAAAGAAAAACTATCAAAAAATATAGAAATCATTGCATATTCGGATGACTTAAATAGATTTGTTGGATACCTGCTATACCCAGCTAAGATTTCACAAATCTTAGAACAAAAACGAAATGATAATAAAAGAGTTTTATTAGTTACCGTAAATCAAGAAGATAAGGGTTTAGCAATTGGAAAAAATGGACGTAATATTGAGAAAGCTAATACACTGCTCCGTCGACATTTCAATGTGGATATGCTGGTAGTGAATTAACGCTTCTTCTGCATTTTATTGAGCGTCGGATCCGAAAAATTAAAATTTAATTGATTATTAGGAAATTCATTCTGAGTTTACTGAATAAGATTTAATGAAGTTATAGGTGTATCAATAATTCCAGGTTCAAAATCTCCAAGAGGAATGTACAGTGCTCGAACACTCGTTAAAAAACGAAAGAAGTTGCGCTGGAAAGACAAACAATGGAAGCGTTCCTTCCTAAAATTAGATAAGAAAACTGATCCTTTACAAAAGGCCCCAGCAGCGGAAGGAATTGTTTTAGAAAAAGTGGGAAGAGAATCCAAGCAGCCAAACAGTGCAATTAGGAAATGCGTCCGAGTTCAGCTACGAAAGAATGGAAAAGTGATTACTGCTTTTCTACCCGGTGATGGTGCATTGACCTACATTGAAGAGCATGATAGCGTAGTTGTTGAAGGGATCGGTGGAGCAAAAGGAAGAGCAGTCGGAGATCTTCCAGGAGTTCGATGGAAAGTGATTAAAGTTAATGGAGTCTCCTTAAAAGAATTGATTTATAAAAGAAAAGAAAAACCTATGCGATAGGGGATATAAATGGCAAAGAAGAAGACATCTGAAGAAAAATCCTCTAAGAAATCCACAAAAAGTTCAAAAGACGAGGTAGAATTCGAAGAGGAAGTCGAAGAAGTTGAAGAAACGGAGGAAGATCCTGAAAAACTTCAAGAAGCTTTGGATACTCCAGAATCTGATGAAGATAATCAATCTGAAGAAAAACCCAAGAAAAAAGGAACCGAAATTAAATTATTTAATAGGTGGAGTTTTGAAGATTTAGAAATTTCTGATCCAAGTTTAGAAAATTACATTAATCTAACACCTGTAATTATTCCTCATTCCGGAGGAAAACACGAACATAAACGCTTCTGGAAAACAATTCATGTTTCTTTTGTTGAGCGGTTCATTAATAAAATGTTAGCTCCAGGTTTAGTGCGCCGAAGAATTAAGGGAAGAGGGTCAGCTTGGAATGCAGGAAAAAAACAAAAAATCTTAGGAATTATACAAAACGCTTTTATAATCATTGAACAAAAAACTGGAGATAATCCTCTTCAAATACTTATTGATGCAATTATTAATGCTGCTCCAAGGGAGGAAACAACAAAAATCTCACTGGGTGGTATTTCATATCAAACGGCAGTGGATATTGCTCCACAACGAAGAGTAGATTTAGCAATTCGATTATTAGTTCAAGGAGCAGTAGGGCAAACTTATAACTCTTTGAAGACTATTGATGAATGTATTGCTAATGAAATCATCTATGCTGCACGCGATGATCAGAATTCACGTGCAATCAAACGTAAAGATGAGATGGAGCGAATAGCAATCTCCGCAAGATAGAGAGAAAATATAAATTTTTTATTATTTATTATTTTTACTGAGCCGTCACAACTCCAGAATCAGTTAACTGAATTTCTCGTTTTGCTTGAGACATAATAATATCGCGCATAGCTTCCATGTTAGATCGCTTGATAGCTACCATACCGTAGGTTTTCACACCCAAACGTTTGGAAACTTCTTCCGGAGAGAGACTTCCAACCAAATCTTGTTTATTTGCAATAGCAATAATGTCTGCACCCAATTTCTTACGATATTTATCTAGCATATTTTTCGTTTCATTGACATTTTTCTCAGAAGAATCAGTAACAACAACAGTTAGAGATGAGCCTTTAACCCATTCATCCCATAAGAATTGAAATCGTTTTTGTCCACCAAAATCCCAAACCATTACAGAGATATCGCTATCAATAAAGTCTATCTTTTCTACATCTACGCCAATTGTTGGAATTCTTTGAATTTGTATTTCTTTTCCCTGAAGAAGTCGTAATAATGAAGTCTTTCCAACTCCACCTTCTCCAAGAAGAATACATTTACTACCGTTTTCGATCATTATGACCACAAAAGTCTCTTAGTATGTCAAGGGAAAATAGATAAAAACGGGTTTTATTTGATTGTGTTATGTGGATGATACGATTTCAAAAAATTGTTAATCAGATTTTTTTCTGCTTGCTTTCCTGATTAGATCCTTAACTTCCTCAATTTGTTTATCTTCTTCAGGTATCTCCACATTTTTGCGGTATTCTTCTAGAGAGATTTGCTTATTCTTCTCCGCTATTTCTTTCTGTTTTACAACAGTTGAAATCATTTTTGAGATATCATCTAGATCTTGAAGCTCTTGCTCTTTACGCTGACGTTCTGCTTTTATTTTTGCAAGTTGTTGCTCTTTCTCTTGTTCTTTTATCTTATCTTTAAGTTTCTGTTCAGCATGAAATTTGCTTTTGAGGGTTTGAATTTTTTCAACTTCATGAACCAGATATAATATTTGTTCATTCCACATGAGATCTCTAAATTTAGAAATTGCTTCGTTATAAGCTTGTATCGCTTCATCATATTCATGATTCTTAACATATTTTTTTGCAATATCGATATATTTGAATGCGCTATTCTCTAATGAGTGGATAGATTGCTGTTGTTTCTGAAATTTTAGCAGATTGTTCTTTTGTGCATCCTTTTCTTTCTCAAATTCGTTTAAATATTCAGAAATTCTATTTGAAATAGCTTTTAGAGTGTTTAGAGTCGATATTTTATTTTGTTCCATAGTTTGGATTCTTAGCTTTCGATTTTCCAGATTCTGTCTCAAAATATCCACCATGGTGTGTACCATTGATTTCTCTTCTGACCACTTGGATTTTTCGATTAGGTGATAGGCGACATTATAAAGTTCAATTTTCCGTTTCGAGGAATCGTCATCAGTTGCTGGAATTTGTGAGGCTTCAGATACCACTTCTAAAACTTGTTGTTCATAGGATTTAGTTTTAGATTTAGCTAAATTCGAATCTACTGGTCGGAATGGTGCAGTTCTCTCTTTTTCCTGTTCAATCATTTTTTGTGAAAAATATTTTCTAATATCATCACTGATACGAATTTTTTCAATGTAAGCAAGATGTTCTTGCTGTTCCATAAGCTCGTGCTGAAATTGATTCTCCTTTATTGTATTAATAAAATCAGTTAATCTTGTTACACCTTCTTGCCAACCAACATTAATTAAATTTTGAGCAGATTGCTGAAGTAGTTTGTAAATTTGAGCATAATCTAAATTTGTAATCGAACCTTCACATTCTATCAAAAGTTGAGACACTCGCACTAAATAATTATATTGGAGTTTTCTACGTTTTTCAAATTCTTTTACACTGATCTTTCGCGATTCAATTTCTTTCAGTAATGATTCACGCTTTACTCTTAAATCCTCAATAGATTCAATTTCAGGTTTTTTCATTCGCTGTTGAAGGGAATTATTGTAGTTTTTTTGTTCTTCAACAAGTTTTTCTACTTCATCCTGTAGTTGGGGTGTGTAGGATTGCCATCCAATTGAATTGAGTAAAATTATTGCTTGGTTGTAATCTTCAATAGCTTTTTCAAAATCCTTTTGTCTCGCGGATGATGATCCTGAATCCAATAATTTAAATGCTTCATTTTGGATATTTTCTTCTTGTTGTTTGTAAAATTCAAACTCCTTCACACTCAAAACGTGACCTTTAAAGACTTTAGTAACTGTTTTCTTAATAAACTCTTGCTTGGGTTGTTGTACTTGAATTTCTTCTTGAGTAGGAGTTGATACTTCACGATCAGGAGTTTTTTGTAATTCTCGAATAGCCTCTTGAATTTTTTTTATTACATTAGTCCATCGTAACTTGTTGAGAATTTTAATCAATTCGAGATAAACCGAAATTGCTTCATCTTTTTTGTCTTCATCTACTAATTTTTTTGCATTTTCAAACATGAGAAATGCTGTATCCTGCAATTCCCTTACATCTGTTTTCCGTTTTTCCATGTTATTATCGAATGACAAGAACTTTCCCTTCTATCAAAGTTAATAATAAGTAAGAATTTTAACTAATTTACAATACCAAAATTCTAGTGATCCCTTTTCATTTCCTACTAAAATTAAATATTGGTTTTTGGGAATATGCAAACCATTGAATCTCTTTCCGCTATGATAAGTGAGTGTGTCGCGAAATATGCGTTGGTCCTTGACACTGGTGTAATTATCAAAAGTAGTATTTCTGAGGAAAATCTAATTAGTTTAACTCGATTTATACCAAGAATCTGCCAAGAGCTTAAGCCAGGTTCTTATTTACATCAATCTCAGCTCTATATCCATCGCTTGACTACTGAATTTATTATTTTTTTATTGACTGAACGGGATCATGAAGAAATTGTAGCATTAATTGATGATATTGGAACTAAATTCACACTAAAAATTGCACGAGAATTCAAATTACATGCACCAGATACATTAGGGAAAATCATAAAATCAATTGTTTTTTCCGTCACCACTGAAAAAGGACCAGAACTCATGGATTGGAAAGTTAATGACCATTCAATTAATGATCGGGATGCTTATAAAATTGCAATGAAAACTATGTTAAATTTGACTGATGAGCTTGAAGGCGCAAAGAAAAAAGTCCTGTTTTTCCAACCATTTTTGATGTATGATTCATTAGGAATTTCCTACTTGTTCCAGATTCCCTTTCCGGGAGCTCGAGGAGGAGCGTTTGATAGTGCATTAACTATACTTGTCGATTTCAAACATAGAGCGGTGATATACTCTTTATATGAGGAACTGGAAAATATATTATATTCTTATGAACCTAAGATTGCAAAAGAATTCCAAGAAACCTACAAGGAGGAAATCTGTTTGAATCCTAATGATTTTAATGGAATATTGGGAATCCTACAACAACAGCTAAATGGTGTGCGTTTGAATTTAGTAAATACAGAGGTTTTAATGGATGAAATGCTTGATGCTGTTCGTGAGCTAAACGAATTACAATAGTTGAGAAAAACTTGAAACATACACTAATTGTGGAACCGATTTCAAAACGTATTGAAATTCAAGATAAAAATACGATTTATTCAGCTTTAGTTAGATTAGATTATTCCATAGGAGCATTATGTGGCGGGAAAGGAACTTGCGGCAAATGTAAAATACTTTGTATCGATAACAAAGAAAATTTATCTCCTTTGAATTCTGTGGAGAAGAAATTATTAACTGAAGAAGAACAAAAAAGAGGAACACGATTAGCATGTCAGTGTAAAGTATTGGGAAATGTCCGAATTATGTTTCTTGAGGGATTAGTTTCCTTGGGTAATAAAATACTAGTTGAAAGTGATTTGAAAAGCTTGAAAGGTGAACTATCTGAACGATTGAATCCTGAAGTCAGAATTCTCCACTTAAACATACCAAACCCGACTATGCAAAGTGCTCAAAGCGATATTGATAGACTTGTAGATACGTTTAATGCATCGAAGGAAATATCACACCTATCCTTAAATTATATAAATGAAAACTGGTATGAACTTTCAAAAACACTTCCAGCTTCATTGCGAACTGAAAATGGTAAAATTTCCGTATATTATTGGGATGATAGTACAAATAGTTATATAATAGATGTAGAACCAGGACATCATGACCATTTATATGGGCTTGCTGTAGATCTAGGTACAACAACAATTGTTGGATATCTTATAAATCTTCAAACAGGAAAAATTGAATCGATATCTTCGATGCTGAACCCCCAAGTCACAATTGGAGAGGACTTAATTACACGTATATCTTATATTTAGCAAAATAACTATCAATTGTAAGCTCAAGAGCTAGTTATAACTGCGATCAATCAAATTATAGAATAAACATGTAAAGAAGCGAATATTTCTAAATCGTATGTTAAAGAGTTATCTGTGGTAGGAAACACAGGAATGCATCACATGTTATATGGAATTCCTACTGAACAATTAGCTCGAACTCCTTTTGTTCCTGTTTTCAAACATCCTATCTATGTAAATGCAGAATCGATCGGTATTCAAGCATCGCGGTATGCACGGATTTATTCTCCTCCCGTAATTGCGGGTTTTGTAGGAACTGACACAATCGGATGCATTGTTTCTTCCCGAATTGATACATATGATAAGTATAGTTTGCTTATTGATATTGGTACAAATGGAGAATTAGTAATGGGAAATAAAAATAGGTTAATTTGCGGTTCATGTGCTGCAGGTTCAGCATTAGAAGGAGCCCATATTGCTTACGGAATGCGAGCATCGAAAGGAGCAATCGAAAAAATTATTATTGATCCTGAAAAATATACTGCTTCAATTTCAACAATTGGAAATAGTAAACCTATTGGGTATTGTGGTTCTGGATTAATTGATTTAATCGCAGGGTTAGTTAAATGTAAAATGATAAAAAGAAATGGGAATTTTAATTTGAAGAATATTCCCAGAGAAGTTCTAAAGACAAACTCTAATTCCCCCCAGTATATCATTTATGATTCAGAAAAGAATGGAAAAGAATTCAATGATGATCGTAAAGGATTCAAAATTACGATTTCTCAAAAAGACATACGTCAATTACAAATGGCGAAAGGCGCGTTTCTTTCAGGTGCATATTTATTACAAAAAAACAACCCTTCAACTTCAGAACTGGAACAAGTTCTTCTCGCTGGAGCTTTTGGAAATTATATCGATAAAGAAAATGCACAAATAATCGGTTTATTTCCAGAAATATCAAATATCTATCAAATTGGAAATGCAGCTGGTTCTGGAGCTCAATTATGTTTGAAAGACAAGGAAATCAGAAAATTTGCAAATGAAATTGCACATAAAGTGAATTATTTCGAAATAGCATCTGCAAAGGATTTTCAAAAAGAATATGCACTTGCAATGTATTTCCCACATTACGATTTAAACCGATTCCCCTCCCTAAAAGAAATTTACCAAAATATTCCTCTACGATAAAAAAAATAATAAAAACATTTGATTATAATTGATAAAAATGAATAAAGTCGCGTTCATCTATAGCGAGGATTTTTACAAATACAACTTTGGAGAACATCATCCTTTACAGCCCGTTCGACTAGAACTCACCCATATATTGATGGAAACTTATGGATTGCTGCAAAATCCCAAAATACAAATATTTCCACCTGTTAGCGCTTCCGTTGAAGATCTTTATTTAGTGCATGACGAGGAATATGTTGAAGCAGTTCAGAGATACAGTAAAAACCCAAAAGAAATTATTGGTCAACATTATGGTTCTACATTTGGATTAGGCACAATGGATAATCCAGTATTCTCTGGCATGTTTGAAGCATCGTCCCTAGCTGTCGGAGCAAGCATCTTAGCTGCTGAAACGGTTATGGAAGAAAATAATGGAATTAATACAGCATTTAATATTGCAGGAGGATTGCATCATGCTATGCGTAGGTTAGCTCATGGATTTTGCATTTTCAATGATGTTTCGATAGCGATTCAGAAAATTCGAATAAGGTATCCAGATTTAAGAGTGATGTATTTGGATATCGATTGTCATCATGGAGATGGAGTACAAGATACATTTTATGAAGATCCCGATGTTTTAACAGTGTCCATTCACCAAGATGGAAACACCTTGTTCCCTGGAACAGGATTTATGGATGAACAAGGAAAAGAATTAGGTAAGGGATATTCTATTAACTTTCCATTATACCCCGGAACTTATGATAATCTTTATATTGATATGTTTGATTTACACATCCCACGGATAATGAAAGCGTTTCAACCAGATGTTTTGGTTACGCAATTAGGAGCCGATACATATTTTAGAGATCCCCTCACTGAATTAGGGCTATCAACTTCTGGACATTATAAGATTTATAAATTAATCAAGAAATATGTAAAAAAGTATTCTAAAAATCGATGGATTGCAGTGGGAGGGGGGGGTTACTTAATGAGCGCCGTACCCCGTAGCTGGACCTTAGCATTATCGACGATGTTGGATGTGAATTTACCTAACACTATCCCAGATGAATGGATCAAGTTTTATGAATCAAAACATATAGACGAACCCACTCCTTATGAATTACGGGATAATAATTATCGTGCAGAAGAGCAGATTCTAAAGAATCCTATGTTCTCAGTACGAATCGAGGAACGTTTGGACAAAATTGAAAAATATGTAGAAGAAGAGGTTCTTCCAACCCTTAATAGATTTTAATCTGATCTAGAAAAAACAATTTAGGGTAGGATTGAAATTACTTAATTAAGTAGATTGTTATGGACACAACGTCCTTTATCTAAACAAATAAATTTATCCGACAATCAACATAAATATATTAAGCATTGGAGACTAACCAAATAATAAGCGACGATCAACTGGTGTAAAAAAAGTATGACAAGTAGCTACAAACTCAAAGTTTTGTTGTGCGGTCCCGCTGGAGTCGGTAAGACTTCACTAATAATGCGGTTTATTAAATCTAAATTCCAAACCGATTATAAACTGACTGTAGGGGTTGATATTTTAACCAAAGATGTGGAATTAGCTAATGACAATATCTGCACACTAAGCATTTGGGATATCGGTGGTCAAGAACGATTTTCCTTTATCCGATCAACATTTTATAAAGGTGCCGCAGGAGCATTGTTAGTGTTTGATTTAAGCCGAGCAGCAACATGGGATGAAATTAAGAACTGGAGGGCGGAAGTAAAACAATTTGCAGGTGATATACCTTTCGTATTAATCGGTAACAAACTAGACTTAT
>JAEOUK010000710.1 GCA_016839385.1 Promethearchaeota archaeon | reverse complement strand
TAATAACAAACTGTTAACCAATAACTAAACATAATTTTCAAATCAATGATTCTACAACCCTTCAATAAAAGTAGAAAACATCCCTCTAAAAAATTTCTAATTAATCTAGAACATTGTACCATAGCACTTTATATTCAAGAAAAAAACAAATAGAATTAATTGAAGGGAATATTATTGAGAAAATATTTACTTTTACTAATATCACTGTTTGCTATTTCTGCACCAACTGTAATGGCCGTATCAACTGGCGGTTTAAGAATAAGCCCACAATGGCCAATAATGGTAAGCAACCCAGCAACATTTACTATTTGGGCTCAAAGCGCTCCTTCATATGACGTAAACGTCCTATTAGTCACAACCCAAGAATGCTATAACGACATGGATGACGCTGCAATGTACACAGTAGTAATCGAATATGAAGCAGGCTCAAGCTCCGTAGGAATACCAAAAGCAGCATTCACAGAAGTAAGTGGGATGGGAGGAGTAGTTGTACCCCCAAGCGGAACTACCCCAGGTGCTGCTTACACGGTGGCAAGTCTGAAAGACCACTTAGACTACGGTCTTAGCGAAGAGCTTGACGCAGACGATATAATATATTGGGCAATTGTACCTTTGGTACATACAGATTTTGATCCTCTTACAACAACTCCCAAACAAATCAATGTAGAATTAGACTGCGATAATCCAAGAATGTTAGTTTACCTACTAGGAAAAAGTATAGACGATGCTGCCCTTTTTGACATGAAAGTTCCCCCAACCAATCCTGGTTTCTTAGTTCCAGAAATCACAGCAGGATCAATAATGGCAGCTGCAACAATGTTTGGAGCCCTAGGACTATACAGTTACAGAAAGAAACATCAACAGTAAACAGAACAGTCAACAATCCCTTTTTTCTTTTTTTTGAGAAATTAATGATATTTTTAATGAAATTAACATTTTTATCAAAAAAGCTAAGAAATCAACATATCAAATAATTACATATTTTTGAAACCATAATATTTCAATATAAAACTTCTAATTTTTAAGAGATCGGACTGAAATAAAATTATGGAAAAAATCAATAGATACAAACATATATTTTCTAAAGTACGATTTCCATTTTTAATAAAAGCTTTAGTAGCAATTATTGCTACAATAGCATTTTTCTATCAAGATTTTATAATAATATTTAGGGATGCATTAACCAGCAATATAAATAATTATATTATAATTGTTCCATTCATTTTCATTTTTCTTATTTATAGAAAGAGAAAAATGTTGAAGGCCGCAATATCTTTTGAAGAACATCATCTAAATAAAAAAATAAAGAATTTAGGAACAATCGTGGGGGTACTGCTCCTAGCAGCTTCAATACTATTTTATTGGTATGGCTCATATACTTCTATACCCTTAGAGTTACATCTGTCAAGTTTGCCAGTATTTCTCGCAGGATTGATTCTGATCCTTTTCAACTTGGAGACATTAAAGCAGTTAATTTTCCCATTAGCTTTCCTATTCTTTCTAGCACCACCACCTCAAGATATTTCATATACATTAGGAAACACATTATCTGTCCTTACCTCACAAATCGCCTATTCAGTGGTAAATTTTTTTGGCATACCTTCAACCTTTTCAATCGAATACGGAAACCCCACAATTATCTTAACAAGACCAAATAACGTTCTTGTACCATTTTCAGTTGATGTGGCATGTTCAGGAATCTATAGCTTAATCGGATTCATCACTTTCGCTACTTTTGTTTCTTATTTAATAAGAGACAAACTCACAAAAAAGATAACCATATTCATAATCGGATTTCCTCTAATCTATCTACTCAATGCGGCTAGAATAACTTCAATTCTCCTAATTGGTTATCAATTTGGAGAAGAGCTGGCATTACAAATTTTCCACCTATTAGGAGGATGGATAATAATTTTTCTAGGGACATTATTACTCTTAATAATTTCTGAAAAAATATTCCATATACAATTCTTCAGCAAGACTCCAAGCTTAAAGAATAACGTGGCAATAAATCAAGAAGAATTAACAAAGAAAAATCGTAACTTAACTAAAAGCGATATAGCAAAAATAATAGGCATAACATTAATCGTTATTTCAATAATTTCAATTCAAGTCCCTGTTTTTGTGTTAACAAAAGATTTTCAGATAGAGCAATATACTTCTTCGGGTGAGAACACTATAGAAATTCTTCCAAATATTCCTGGATATCTAACCATCTTTAATGGAAGAGATATAGAGTTTGAAGATTATGTAGGTCACGATTATGCGCTTTGGTACATATATTTGCCAATCGATCAATCAGTAGAACAAAAATTTGAGACATTTGTAGGATTAGAAATATCCCAAACTTGGTCATCAATGCATTCTTTATATTACTGTTTAAATGAACAGCCAATAATCGATTATGGACAACCCAAAGTAACAACGTTAGAGTACAAAGATATTCAAATATCCGAAAATCCGCCTATTATTGG
>JAEOUK010000444.1 GCA_016839385.1 Promethearchaeota archaeon | reverse complement strand
TGACAAGTTTGGGATTATTACCTGTGTTTCTGAATTTTTATCGTAGGTTGAATGCTTTTCATAAAGTAATGCGAACGATTTTAAGTGGATTATGGTGTATCGGAGCTTTAACATTTGGCTCAATAGGGATTCTTCACGATAAGATTCAAACCATTCATTATATTTTCGCGGGTATCGCTTACGCAAGTTTGAGTTTAGGTTTTTTTCTATTATTGGGATTGTACATCGTATCCGGTCTAAAGAAACGGAATTCAATAATTACAAAAAAATCAATTCTGTTCATGGCTTTAACTATCGGACAGCTAGTGATATTCTGGCTACTTTTATTCCTATTTCCAGTCCGAAATGATATAACTTTTTCAGATTTTGCTCCTTGGGAATGGGTGGGTACTTGTTCTTTGATTTTATGCATATTTTTTGTCTGTATTATACTTCCAGAAAAAATCGATTAGTTGTATAAATACAAAAATGAGGGAGTTTTAAATGAATTATGCCTGTATTGAAAGTTAATCCCACATTGTTGGATTACCAAAATTATGTTACTGAGTTGGAAGAAGAAAGGGGATTTTCTGACCAGAATGTTAAAGAAAAATGCTTACTATTAGGAGAAGAAGTAGGAGAATTATTCAAAGCAATTCGTAAACAAGAAGGAGTTAAGATTGATCCCAATTCTAAGTTTAGTTCCATAGAAGAAGAACTAGCAGACATCTTCATTTATTTATGTGCTATAGCAAATCGATATAGCATAGATCTAGAAACTGCATTTCGTAATAAGGAAGAAATTAATCACCAACGAGAATGGAATTAGGGTTCTCCCACATATTTTCGATAAATTTTAGCGATTTTTACGAATCCTTTTGTAATTAATATCTTTCCTTTTTTAAACTGTTCAGAAATAGGGATTGCTCCATCAACTAAATCCTTCAATAGCTTCTCGGTACTGATTCTTATTTTAATATCGGGCTTAAGATTCGGAGTTTCAGACTCAAGAAATATAGATCTATCTTGATCTATTTTAATGAAATACTTCCGTTTTGTATCTCCGAATTTTACGGATATGGTCAAATCAAGGTCTCTAAACATCGCTCGAATAGAAGAATCTGAACGATAATATTCAAACAATTCTTCAAATGTATCCTCAATAATAGACAAGATTTTGCTCCTCCTCATTAGGATGTTATTTTCATCCACTCAGTTAGTGGCATTCTAGTTAACTGATAGAGAAATGAACGTAAATAATATTTTTTCTCAAAGAATTTTAATAGAATCCCTTAAGAACTGTGAAAACAAAGGCTAGCCAAGAATGATATCCAATGTTGCTATTGGTTAGAAGAACATGGGAAAACGCACTAAATCACCGTACATAAAATGGTTAATGAAACATATACTTCATTATCGGTTTCAATTTATACTCAATCTCATCGGAATTGTCTTGGTTACTGTAACACGAACGATAATACCCTTAAGAATTGGAATTCTAATAGATGGAATTATAAATTTAGAGTTCAGCGATAAAGTATTAAATGTTATATTAACGCTACTTGGATTATATCTTCTCAGAAATTTTACTGAATACGGAATTTGGATGTTGGGACATAATTTAGGAAGCAAAGTGGAGTTAAGAATCCGTCGCGAATTTTTTGAATCGGTGCAAAATAAACCTCTTCGATTTCATGATCAGATCCGTACTGGGGATCTACAAGCACTTGCTACTAATGATTTACGTGTTTTAAATACCATGGTTGCCCATGGAAGTTTCTACATCTACCCTTTTGCACAAAGTCTGGTTACAATAATTTTACAAGCACAGTCTTTTGACCTGCGAATGCTAATTTTTAGTTTTCCTCTCTTACTTATTTATACCTGGACAGTTCTGCGTTATCGGAAGGATCTTACTCCATTTTCTAAACAAGCATTATCTAGACATGCTGGCGTTGCAGTTGCTATCCAAGAAAGTTTGACAGGCGTACAAGTCACGAAGGCTTTTTCTGCTGAACACGTGGAATTCAGAAAATTTAAAGACGAAGTCCAAGCATATCGTTACAACTGGTTGGGAGAAAATCGAGTTCAGGCTCGATTCTGGCCACTTCTAGTACTATACGCATCCATTGGAGTTACTTTTGTAGTTTCTTGTGCATTGGTGTACTTTGATTTTATGACCATAGGGCAATTAACTGCAGTAAATTTACTCCAAATAATTCTTATCGAGCCTACAAATATGATTTTTTGGGCGACAAGAGATTTTATAGGGGGATTTGGAGCCAGCGAGCGACTCTATAAAATTATATCAACTGATACAGTAGAAAATAAAGAACCTCTTACCAAGAACGAAAAGAGTACCTTTGGAGGGAAAATTGAATTCAAAAATGTATCTTTTGCTTATCCAACAAATGGAAAACAAAATCCACTAGTCTTAAAAAATTTAAATTTTACAATTCGACCAAATCAACGTGTTGCATTAGTAGGTCCGACTGGTTGTGGAAAAACCTCGATTGCAAAGCTACTTCTGCGATTATACGAACCCACAGGGGGTAAAATTCTTTTAGATGATTGTGATATTCATGATTATCCTTTAGATACAGTTCGACAACAAATAGGGTTAATAGAACAAGATATCTTTTTGTTCTCCCAAACCATAGAGGAAAACATTAAATTTGGACGACCTAATGCTAAAATGGAGGATGTTATTAAGGTAGCAAAACTTGCAAATATACATGATTTTGTCGCCACTTTACCAGATGGTTATGATACAGTAGTTGGAGAGCGGGGAACACGTCTTTCAGGCGGAGAAAGACAACGTATTGCTATTGCTCGAGCATTTCTTACTGATCCTGATATTTTAATTTTAGACGATAGTATGAGTGCAATCGATAGCGAAACTGAGGAGAAAATAGGTCGAGCTATAGAAAATGTTCTCCAAAATCGCACAACCATTATTATTACACATCGACTACATACTATTAGGACATCTGATCTGATTTTAGTGCTTAAAAACGGGCAGATTGTAGCACAAGGAACACATGAAAATTTGATTCAGTCATCTGAAGATTACCGGAAAATTTTTGGAAAACAATTAGAACGAGTAGAAAGTATCACTACTAGCACTCATGGAGGAATCTAAGATGTCATTTTATCGGAGTGCAATGAGGCAGAAAAAACAACGCGAATATTCAGATCGTGAGCTTTTTCGTCGCTATATAGGCCATTTAGCCCCATTTAAAAAAAACATTATCTTAATAGCTTTTTTTATCATAATACAAGCAATAGTTGATA
>JAEOUK010000736.1 GCA_016839385.1 Promethearchaeota archaeon | reverse complement strand
TAAGAAAATCTAAGATTTAAATCCCAGACTGTAGGTGTTCTTCCATTCGTTCCTCTTTGCTCAAGAAAACGGTAGTAAGGAGGACCATAAGAATGACCACCTCTTAATGAAAGTGGTTTACCTGATGAGATGAAGAATGAGGTTCCGACTGATAGCCCAAAGTCAAAATAATAGGAACCAAATAATTTAAAGGTGTGAGTTCTATCGTGAGGAAGAAGTCCTGTACCATCAATCATTTGTTCGGGAGTATCGTATTGAGGATTAAGCGGACCGTAAAATACACCATCGGTATCATAAAAACCTACAAAATTACCATATAAGCGAGACAGGATATACGATGCTTGAAAATTAAAATTACTTATTGAATTATTACCTATAGTTATTTCAAGAGCAGTATAATCTCTTTGCATTTCAGGCCAGTCACTCATATCCTCTTTGCCTGGATTACCAATTACAACGTCCCCTGTTTCAGGATCAATACCGTCTTCGACGCTTTCGATCAATTTGCGATAAATAAATTTTACATTACCAAAAAGATTTAATGGCAACTCTCTCTCATAGCCAACAGTTATTTCGTCGTAATGAGGTCCTTCCAGGTTATCAATTTCAGGATAAACAATTCCCCTTGATTCAAAAATGATTTCACCTTCCGCATTTTGGTTTCTGGGATCTTCTGTGTAACTAACTACTGTATTGTAAACCTGATCCGAATAATACATAGTCGACAATATTGTAGGGAAAGTATGATAAAATCTCCCTGCTGAAATTGAGATTTTTTGTATGTTATTTCCCTCCGGTAAAAATATAAGACCTAATCGTGGTGCAATTTGATCTGGGATTGTTTGTGCAACTTTGCCATCAGTTCCGACAATAATCACATAGTTCCATCTGAATCCAAAATTAAATCTGAAGAATGGATTGATTAACCAGGAGTCTTGCACAAACAAAGTCGGTACTCGATTAACAACTTTTCCATTTGATTGATATATACCCTTGTAATATGAAGAGTCACCATATTTTTCTATCCACACTTGTTCAGAATGATCAATTGCGTTGCTATTTAAAAATTCCAATCCTGTTTTTATAAAATGATTACCAACCTGAAAAGCTGCTTTTAATCCTAATTTAATTTCGTTAGCTGTAATGTGTTGATATATTCCATCCCCTGACGTTGTCTCTGTAGTATGGTCATAAAACCAGGGATCTCTAATAGTGGGTGAATTTATATCATTAAATTCATCATCGAAGCGACTGAATGAGAGATAACTTTCAAGAAAAATATTTTTACTCATAGTGTGATTGCCCTGAACCAATGCGTGAAGATTGCCTCTGTAAGTTGGCGGTTTTGCATTGAAGTCTTCAAGAAATGTTGCTGTTACCGGGACATACCAGGGAAGCTCATTTCCAGTAGTTGGATCTCCAAAAAATACTGCCTCAATATTATTATTATCATTAACTGCCCAGGTTAATTTACCGGCAAATAAATGGGTGGTTTTGTAGTAATTCTGATATCCAAGATTGGATATAAGCAAATCCTCCCGATTAAATTGAGCATTATATGATCCGTAGAACCATAATTTGTCCTGTAAAATTGGTCCGCCAATCCCAAATCCAATATCAGATTGCATATAGGAACCTTTAGGGGGTTCACGTTTAGAAATAGTTTTATCAGGAAGTTGATCATTCGTAATGAAAGCAAATGCTTTTCCATAAAATTCATTCGATCCCGAATTCGTTATTACATTTATTAGCCCACCAAGTGAACTTTCGTATTCCGGTTCATAAGCACCGGTATTTATTTGTATCTCTTTTACAAAATTGTAAGGTAATTTGGTTGCATACCAATCAGCGAAAGGATCAGATACTCCAACTCCATCAATAAAAAACTTATTTTCTTTCCCGCTTGACCCTGCTATACTGACTCCATCGCCGAGATAGCTTTCTTTAGCTTCAGGTGTAAGAAGACTTATCTGCTGGTAGTCCCGCTCTAACGGAAGAAAAGCAAGTACATCAGAAGAGAAATTTTGACCATAGGATGTAGAGTTAACTTCAATTTGTGATATCTCAGCATTTATTACAACTTCGTCAAGCCCGAATGCTTCTTGTTCAAGATTTATTTTCCCGAGTGAAGTTGTTTTATCTAACGAAACATCAACATTCTCGATCAAAATTTTTCTGTAAGAAACACAAGAAATTTTAACAGTATATTTACCCGGAGGAACTGATGTGATTATAAAATGTCCATCCCGATTAGTTGACGTCCCTCTTGTACCAAGCATTGCGGGTGAAGTTATCAAAATATTTACTGATTCAAGAGGTTCTCCATTTTTATCACTGATCCATCCCTCAAGATCGCCATTAGTTCCCTGCGAATAAACATTTAAGGCAGAAATTACCCCCAGTACAAAAATTAAAAGTGCCCTTTTCATTTTTCGTCTCCCTGTTAAAAATCTAAATCAGTAAATTTTATTTGCCAACTAATTCGCTCGGCGGATAACCAAATTCCTCTTTGAAGCATTTTGTAAAATATGCCGGACTTCCAAATCCTAAATTGTATGCAATCTCCGAGATTGTACCTTTGTTTTCTTTTATCAGTTTTCTGGCTTTCATTAACCTTACTGATCTTATAAAAACGCTGGGGGACTTTCCGGTTAATGCATATAATTTTCTATGAAGATTTCTTCTGCTCATGGCTACTTCTTCACCAAGTTCTTCAATGCTGAATTTTTCTTCTGAGATGTGTTCATTTATAGTCTGTAAAACCTTCTTCAAAAACTGTTCATCTGTTACTTTAAATTCTTTGGGAATAATGAAATCTTCTGAAGAGAATTTCTCCTGGAGTTTTTTTCGTATCTCAATCAGATTTTTTATTCTTGCCTGCAAGACTTTAGCATCAAATGGTTTCATTATGTAATCGTCGGCTCCTGTTTCATAACCTCCTATTTTATCTTTATCACTTGCTTTTGCTGTTAACATTATTACCGGAATGTGACTTGTTCGCTCATCTGCTTTTACTTTTCTGCACATTTCAATTCCATCCATCTTCGGCATCATCACATCACTGATAATAAGATCGGGAATGTGTTTTATTGCTTCCTGTAATCCATCCTCTCCATCAACTGCTTCTAATACCCTGTATTCTTCCTCAAGATGGTCAATTATGTATTCTCTTACATCAGCGTTATCTTCTACTATAAGTATCAAGGGCTTATCGGTCTCCACTAGAGCATCTATATCACTTTTTCCCTTTCCTGATTCCGTTTCTGATATTAGATCAGTTTCCACTTCAATTATTTTTTCGTTGAGTATTTCCCGCCTTTGGCGAGATTCTACTCCGGCAACTTCTTCTACTATTTCTTCGGGTTTCAGGTGAGCTTTACCT
>JAEOUK010000443.1 GCA_016839385.1 Promethearchaeota archaeon | reverse complement strand
AAATGCAACCCCTGCTGCATATCCTTCGAATCCATCATCCGTAGTTAGTTGGAGTAGCGTGAATCTATTATGAGTTTGTGGATATCCTGGAATCCAAGACGGATAAAATGGTTTTTTCAGAGGGATATTCATATGCCATAATTCAACTTTTATAATTTTCATTTTCCAACAGATCCAAGTGAACTTTAGACATTTAAAAAGGTTTAGAATTAATTGGTGCGAAGAATATGGAGAAGTGTCTTCGGGATATCCTTAAACTCAGAAACTGGATAATATTTACCATGTCCCGATTCTGCAATTTTTCTGCATATCTTTAATCCTTCATATCTGAGTTTATTTTCTGGTGGCATAACAATAACATGTAAAATCGGATATTTTTTTGCTATAATACTAGGATCTCTTCCTCTATTGTAATTTCCATCTGTAATTAATATAGCAAATTTTCGCTTACTTTTCACACGTTCTAGCTCTTTCAATCCTCTTTTCAAGGCGTTTTCAATATTTGTAAACCCTACTGCTTCTGAATCAAGAATTTCATCTATTAACTTAGTAATTGGAGTTTTTGAGATATCTTCTTTCATGGATTTTAAGACCATAGAACTTGAATTAAATAAAATTATAGCAAATTGATGCTTATGCATTGTGTAAGTTAGTAAACTGGTTGTTAACGCTGCATTAACAAGAGATTTTCCGTACATTGAACCTGAAGTGTCCAAAATTAACACTAAATTTTTCTTCAATTGATTCCGTTCAATACCCACAATATCTCGATATGTTACACATTGGCACGATCCTTTCTCCAATGTATTCATGAGAGTTTGCTCTAAATCAAATTCCATCATCCCTGGGTAGTAGGGGACTCTAACACGTTTCATTCCCTTTTCAATTCCTCTTCCTGCAATTTTAAGGGTGGTTTTTAGAATCATGTTACGAGCAATCTGTCGGAGTAAGACCTTGTATTTCTTGGGAGCAAGAGTTCTTACCATAAAAAAAATATTTAGTAAGGTGGTTCCTTGAGATTTTTTTTCAAGTTCCGAGAAGAACGAAGCTCCCTCATTAGTAAAAAGTGCACTTGACGCCGCAAAAACATTTGTCTTTAGTAGTGCAGTCACAGCTTGGGCATTTTGCTCTTTAACAGCAAGGCTTGTTAAATCCTTAATCTCTGTGAAAGGAAGAGACTTACTAAGATTTTCGTAAAATTTCGGCTTTTTACCCCCTTGTATTATCGCTGCACTCATCAAATCCTTGTTCGAACTGCGATTTGGTATTCTTAATGTGTCTTTTTTACGGTCAAGTAATGCTTCATCGGTAGGAATAAATTCCTCAGCATCTAGTGAAAATCCTTTAATACTGAACGAACGCATTCATGAATGACATTTTCTAAAGTTCTTTCAGACGATTCCTCAAGTTCAATTTTCGTGGATAATGCCATTTCTGCTGCGTCATACCAGAATAAATCTGATTCAATTTCTTTCGGAGAATTTATGTGATTAGTTAATACTAATGTTGCAAGATCAATACCTGCACGAATTGATGCACCACGTCTTAAATTTGGATGATTCCGAGTAATACGAGTGATTTTTGCACTGATTATTCCGATCTTATCTACTATATCCATATCAATATTTTCAACAATCTTAGTTGTCTTTAGAAAATCATCCAACTTTTGAATAATGATTTCTGTTTCTTCTTCTTCATTCTGATAATTTAAGTGCAACCAAACGAATCTATCTTTTAATGCTTCACCTAATGAAGTTGTCCCAACATGTGAGCGGGGATTCAATGTAGTGATCACAAGAAATCCATTTTTACTGTGTATCTGCGATAATTTAGGAATATCAAGAAAGCCTTCATCCAATGCAGAAAGTAGGACATTCTGAGTGCTTTCAGGTAAGCGATTTAATTCATTAATGAATAAAACCTCTCCTGATTTCATAGAGATTGATAATGGACCAAAAATAAACGCATCTTCCACATATCCTTTTTCTAACACAATTGGAGGATCAAAATATCCTGTTAATACATGAGAAAGTACATCTTCGGAGCCATCTACACGGATGAAATTCTTATCCATAAAAGCAGAAAATGCACGAGCTAAAGTGGTTTTACTCGTCCCAATTTCTCCTTCTAAGAGAATGTTCTTCCGTGAGTAATAGGCTATAAGGATTTTTTTTAATTCCTCAAATCGTCCGACAATGTGATAATTTTGTTGGATCTCTTGTACTTGGGAGTTTAAATCCATGAGCTGGATTAATGAATCACACTTT
>JAEOUK010000442.1 GCA_016839385.1 Promethearchaeota archaeon | reverse complement strand
CCCTAAAAATACTTTTGATGTCCTTTATTTAATAAGTAAGGGAGATTTGCGTCAAGCAACCAACTTTTTACAAATTTTCTCCCAATTAAACACAAACGACATTTCAGGATTAAATCAAATTGCTGGTTACTTGAGTCCGGAGATCTTTAATATCTTAATCAATGAAATAACCAGATCGAATTATGAAAAAAGTGTAAGATTACTGCAAGAAGACGAACATTTCTCTGGAAGAAATTTCTTATATCAAATACTTGACTGGTTATGGGCTAATGATTCTATTACTCAGAAGAATCTTCCTAATATTATAGAAGGCGTAGCTGAAATTGATTTTCGACTAACAATGGGTGCAGATCGAAATCTACAACTTGAATCCCTGGTAGCACTATTATGTGAGGTTATAGGAGGTAAATAATCACATGTCAAATTCAGTATTATGGAGGTTAAAATACAAGCCAGATACTTTAGATGAAATTATTGGAAGAGATGCATTGGTAAATAATCTTAAACATATGGCTTCCACAAATGATATTCCACACCTCATGTTCACAGGACCAAAAGGTTATGGAAAAATGGATATCGCTCGATTATTTGCTGAATTTGTTTTACAAGAAGGGTATTCAACAAATTGCAAAATTGTATATGCTTCAGATCCTTTATCGCAGATAGAGCGAGATGAAACTCGCAGGGCTTCTTATGTATCAACTAGTAAATTAGGGAGCACAGCCGGACGAAGATTCACATGGCCTGCATTTATTTTTTCTCGAATTAAACCATTTGTAGAAATCAAACCAATTGCATTCCATCCACTAAAAATTTTAATAATTGAGGATTTTCACTTATTAGACTCTCAGCAACAAGGATTCAGGAGATTAATGGAAAGATATTCTAGTCATTGTAGAATGATTTTATTGACTAATCAGATTTCTTCAATTATCGATCCTATAATTTCTCGATGTAATATTATATTTTTCGATCAAATACCGTTCCCTATTTTTGAGAAAAAAATCCTTGAAATCGCAAAAAGTGAAAAATTAAAACTGCGTGGAAATATCCCAAAAACCCTATACATTGCAACGAATGCAAATTTAGGAGATTCGATATCATATTTGCAATCCGCTTCACTTCAAACACCTGAAATAACTCCAGACACAATTTATCGGATTACAAAGGACGATTTACAGGAAAATATTGGTCAGATGTTGCGATATTCACTTTCATTAAAAACTAATCGCCTGAAAACACCGTTAGCCAATATTAAGAAATCTGGTCGTTTATTCAACGAAATAATCGAATTAACCAGTGAAGAAGTATATAATCTCCCAATTGTTGAAGAGCTCAAAGCTGAAATTATAACTACCCTTTCGAATATTGATTTCCAAAGCGTTGACGCAAGGAGTGAAGAACTCTTACTTGACAATTTGGTTCATAATTTAATAGAATTAGGAGTGAAATTTGGATAGGAGAGACTAAAATGACTAAATCGGGAGATCTACCTTGGGTTGAAAAATATCGTCCATCATCTGAAAAAGAGATGAAGGGATTTAGCACAAACATCAAAAAAATCAAGGAATTTATTCGAAATTTTGAAGCTAAACAGAATGCAAAAGTAAAATTAAAAAGCACAGAAAAAGCAATATTGTTAGAAGGACCACCTGGAGTAGGAAAAACCACAGTGGTATATGCATTAGCTAACGATTTGGGATATAGCGTAGTTGAAATGAATGCTTCAGATGTAAGAACGGAAAAAGCAATTGTGGAAACTCTGCAAGAAAGCATTGCTTCAACAGATTTAATGTCTTTTTTTATTCCAAAAAAGGAAAAAAGAAAAAAAATAATCCTTATTGATGAAGTAGATGGAATTAGTGGAAAAAGCGATCGGGGAGGAGTAAAAGCGATCCAAGCATTGATCAAGAATACAAAGAATCCGATCATCATGACTTGTAACTATTATTCCCAGAAATTCAAAGGTTTATATGAAGCGTCCACAAAAATTCAATGTAGATCTCTCAGAGTACCATCAATAATAAATCTACTTAAACAAATCGCAGAAAAAGAAGAATTAACAGTTGATGAAAAAACCTTAGAAGTAATTGCAGTGAATTCAGGAGGAGATATGAGATCAGCAATCAATGACCTACAAGCGCTTGCTCAAGGAGTGTTCTCTGATATTGAATTTTTAGATATGCACCGAGATATTCAAGAAAAGATGTTTAGTTTCCTTCAAATTATGTTCCAAAAAAAGACTATCAGAGAAGCGCGTGATATCGTATCCAACATTGATTTTGATTATAAATTGTTACATCAAATAATTCATGCAAATCTTCAAGGTTTAGTTACTCATACGAAGGATTTATATCAAGTTATATTGAATCTTGTTGATGCAGATTCATTGATGAGTAGAATATTAAGCCGTATGGATTTTTCGATTCTGCCATATTATTTTGACTTAGTATCGGGGGGAGTAATTCTTTCCGTGAAAAATAAGGTAAATAAAGAATTTCAGCAATTCAAAATGCCAAAATTATCAAATCCAAGTTTTCAATATGCAAATGACTTAACATTGGAGAAGTTGCAGACCTCTATACATAAATCAAAATCAGAAATTGTGAATTTTATCATTCCACAAATTGGAGAAATTATAAGTTTACAATCCGATGATAACAAACGGAACGAGATAATTGAATCAATATCAATGGAATTTGGTATCAGTCCATCAGAACTGAAAAAGTATTTAAAATAGGCGTTCTCTTTTTCGTGAACACAATTGCAAAATTCTTATAAAGTATCCACAAATGGTTAGACCAAGTAATCGTTGTGAAGATCTATGTTTCAAAAATTCGGATTCAACATTAGACAAGCTTTTTTTAACGTTAGACGTTCTCTCATGACAATCATTACCCTTGCTTTAGCCATATCAATGATCGCAGGTTTATTCTATTATTTTGATGCTTTTGAGAGAGATGCACTACGAAGTTCAACCCAATTTGATATGTTCGCAGATTTAAATTTGATTCATTCTTCATCAAATCAGCAAATAAATTGTTCAGAAAAATTTGATTTAACTGACTATTCAGTGTACAGTAGTGTCGCAGAATCCGAGTTAGAAATCGAATCAACTTTCAAATATCAGTCCATTTCATCACTAAATACATTAATTTATGCCAATCACACTAATAGACCAGATCTACTAGCACTGGGTCTGTATTACATTCAATATTTTAGACTTAACCTATATTCGTTCGATGAAAATTTTTATGAATCATATCGCTTTACACAGTTTTTCCGTCTTTTAGATGGCACAATTCCTGAAAATAAAGACGAAATATTGTTGGATTTTATGACAGCCGCTAAATTTGATTATCATGTGGGACAAACTGTGAATATTTCTACCTATTATCAATATACTTTTGGTGAAGAATATTTCGTCAATATCACCAACGTTAAAGTTGCAGGCTTATTTGTTCCCAAAACAACTCTACCTTATTATAGAATTGTAAATAATAGTGTTCTTTTTGAGAATTTTTATGAAGAATATTCAGAAGATGATCTTCTTTCATTGGAATTTGATGATCTTTATGTTACAAACACTAATGGCATTGCAGTGCCAGTATTGGGATATTCTGATTTTGAAGATGATGATCAACCATTCCAAGTATTTTATCATGAACTTGGAGCAGAAATTGGAGCAGATATGGGAGTGTGGACATCTCCACGACGTATATATTATTTTTCAGGATATGGAATTACCTTAAATCGAGATTTTACATCATTTTTCAATTTATATCCCCCTGATAGAACAGTCGAAATTGGTGTTAATGCTCTTAGGCGTTCAATTCCGTATTCTGTAGTAATTATCGACATGATTAGTGCACCTCTACAAGAGTTATTTGAAGAATCAAATCGCATGCGTATAATTGCACAAATAATCAATATCCCTATATTAATAGTTGCACTTATCGTTGGATCTTTTGCTTCAAAATCCGCGACCCAAAACAAAGTTGACGAATTTTTATTGCTACGTAGCAAAGGCGTCTCAAAAAGTATGGTTAGACGGCAAATATTCATGGAATCTTTTATCAATGGTATAGTCGCATCAGTTTTTGGAGCGGGATTGGGATTTGCGACGTTCTTTGGACATGATTTATGGGTTCGTCCTATGATCTATACTCAATTTGAAGCATTAGACGTGACTTTATTTGCAAAGCAGTCTTCAATTTTACTCTCGATTGGTTTAGGAGTTATTTTGTCAGTGTTAACAAGCATTAGCAGCATGAGATATGTATCACGATTAGAGACTTCCGAATTACTTACTGCAATCGAACAAAAGGATATGGAGATTGAGTTTGATGAACAAACTGTGTTTACATCCACCTCGCAATCTACCAAAGAGATGAGAAAAAGCCGAAGAGATATTCAAAAGGAGTATAAAACTGCAATTGAAGAAAAACGCAAAAAAGTGAAAAAATGGTCAGTCTTATTCCTCATATTAGCCCTAATTCCGTTTTATTATTATTTATTCATATTGTTTGCAGATGGAAGACTTCCTCAATATTGGATCATCCAGTGGATTGAACTTTCAAAAAACTACTTCGTTTATGGATTTTCCACAGTTTTATTCATTTTTTCTCCGATACTTTTGACAGTTGGGATTATTCGGATCATAACACTTGAAGCTCCTGTATTTCTAGGGCGTATTTCTCGTTTTCTTGGACGAATTTTTTTAAAGGATAAGTCCTATCTTATGGGTTTGCAGATGATGAAAAAGAAACAATACGGAACTGTTATCATGTTCTTAGCAGTGTTTACTGCAATATTTGTAAATCTCAATGTAATGGCGTATACTTTCCATGCACAAGAAAATGTATATCAAAATTATCAAATAGGTTCTGATCTTCACGTGAGTTTCGGATTTGGAACTAATGTATCAAATACTGGTGAATTAGACGATCTTTCTCAAGATTTAAAAGCTATAACCCTAAACAGCCAACTTCTTGTAGAAGATGCAATGATTACGTATGAACATCGACATAGTTCCTACATTTCTCTTTATCAACATTATATAAACTTCAGTAATTATCTCAATTTTGTTCTAGATGGAAAAAAGATCATGCCAAACAAGGATTTTATTCAAACAGTGATGGATTTGATTGATTATAATCTCAATAATCCCTATTTAGATGGAATTCCTGGAGCGATTGTAAATCAAAAATATTTGGACAGTAACTTGTTGGAAATTAATGATATCGCATATTTAGATTATCGCTATTATGACTCTAGATTACCAAGAGATTATGCATTTATCTATGGACACTCAGTTCCATTTAGAATTGTTGGCGTAGTGGAACATTTCCCAGGAGTTTATGTTAGACCCCTTTCTGAAACTTCAATCTTAACTCCATCTGAACATATTGTAGTCGATGTAGGAGATCTCCCATACCAAGGAGTAGACTATATGCTTCACGCACCTAATATTCATGTTCTAGTTAATATAAATTATAAAGCGGAAACAAACAAGGATGTTGTCGAAGATTATTTAGTTGCTCGAACCGACGATTATTATTCAGGTTTCAGTAATGGAGAATTTCAATTCTATATAGATAAATGGGTTTCTATCCAAAATCAAGATTCTACCCAACTTAATCCATTATTGGTATATAAAATCGGATATTTAATTTTCATAGTTGTTTTAATCCAAGTAGCACTCGGACTACCAATATTGCTAGCATCAGTAAGGCAGAAAGAACAACATTTCTATGGAATCTTAATGTCAAGAGGATTTGGTAAAAAAGGAGTATTCCGGTTCATTTTAGGAGAACTTTTCGTTATATACTTTATCGCAATTATCGGGGGACTCCTTTTAGGGATTGGAAGTGCTTTCTTGTCAATATTACTTGGAACAATATGTAATCCATATATGCAAGGACAGCAATTTCGAATATTCCTTAATCCCATGGATTTAGCAGTAATATTGAGTTCCGTAATTGGAGTATCATTATTAATTTTTACAATAGGTTTTCTCACAGATACGAGAAAATCTATTTCAGATTATTTATACAAATTTTAGTAAAGTGACTGATGTGAGTATAGAAAAAACAGAAAGAATGACATTCAAAGAAAAACAAGCTAACATCGAATGTAGAAATGTCTTCAAAATATTCAAACAAGGGAATCTAGAGGTTGTAGCGTTACGAAATATTAATCTGAAGATCTACAAGGGTGAAATTGTTGTAGTTATGGGACCTAGTGGATCAGGAAAGACCACGTTATTAAACCTAATTTCTGGAATGGTTGACCCTACCGCTGGTAAAGTGTTAGT
>JAEOUK010000078.1 GCA_016839385.1 Promethearchaeota archaeon | reverse complement strand
GAACGCGTCCAGTTATCAATTATTCCATAAAAATAGAAATCTGTAATCAGAATTTTTCCTAATATTATCAGCAAGATACCGTTCAATACCTGTTTTAAAAGGATTTTAGATCTTGATTTCCCCTTCTCAAATGCATTAAACATTTGATAGAAGTTTCCAACACCAGATATTGTAATAAAAAAACCCCTCCAGTGCATTAGGTTAAGAGCAATTACTCCTAATACTAATAATATTGGAGGTAATGTGGTAATATCTGATGGCACATTAACTTTCATAGACACCCCGAATACATGAAACAATGTCATAAATAAAACTGCGATGCCCCGAAGAAAGTCGAGAGAAGTGATTCTCTTCATGACTCAAAAGGTGAGACTTAAAGAATTAAATATTTTGTTTAAAGGAAAAAAAAGTAATTGAATTTACGCAAGAGTTGGTTCTGTTCTGTATTTGCCTTTTACTTTAAATTTTTTGTAGGAAACACCTGCTTCTTTATTCCTGTTTGAAGCAACTTTAACTAAAATACGTACAAAACACGTGACTACCACTCCGATTCCAATTCCTATAAGCGTCCAGTACCCGAATTCCATTTTAGTAACCTCTTTAGTTGATACAAAAAGAAATACAAAAAGACCACTTATTTGATCGCAATTAGAAAATTTTCAATGATAATTTCAAAGATTTTTAATCAATTTAAACTCTTGAATTACGTGTTCAGCGACTTCATCAGGGGATAGGTGTGAATTATCAATTTTTAAATAATTTTTTTGAAAGAAAAATGGGTATTCCAAGGAAGATGTAAGATGTGGGTATTTCTCATCCATCCGAATTACGTTCTGGTTTGACAAATGTGTATCTCTCTTTGATGGTTTAGCCTTTAATCGATCTGGATGAAGATTTCGTTCTAGTCTTATGGATAATGGAGCGTGAAGCTCTACATAAAAGATATCATGACCTTGGGATTTGAAAATATTTGATATTTTTTCCATATAATCTCGTTCTTCATCTAAATCATATACTGTTACATAAGTAAAAATAAAACCTGATAGATCAGACGTAGCAACTTCTTCAAAGATTCGATTTCGGAATTCATTATTTAATTTTTGAAACTTGGGATGCTCCCATGGAAAAATAGGAATCAGCAATTCTATAGTACCATGGTTATGTAAATATTTGTATCCAGTTTTTTCTGCGATCTTCTTTGCTACCGTTAATTTTCCAACTGCGGGTGGACCGACTACCCAAATGAAATTCATAACAAATATAGTAGGAAATAACTAAAAAAAATATATACTAAGAAATTTACTCTTAACTTCATTTTTTAGAAGAAATCTTAAATCTCTTGATTAAAACAACAGAACCTAAAATAGAAACCATTATCAAAATCATATCGTACCCCGGGATATTATTTCCAGGTGCATTTACATTGACAATAACCATATTCGACTGCACTTCTCCATGATCATTCCTTGCGACCACGATAAAATAATATATACCATCAGAATATCCAGATGTGTGTACATAGTTGCTTGTTGTTTCATTTACCATCCATATTATCGATGAATTGATTTCTGTAATTACCGCTGTATGGCTATATACCGAATAGTTGTTTGCATCTACGGATGTTGTCCAATTCAGATAGAATGCACCATCTGTGTCAGGATTATCCGCATCCGTAGATAATGAAAATGCGCCAGGGGGTCCATTTGCCATCGCATGCTGTGTGAATGAATTTGCTGAAATTGTTAAGAGAAATATAATCGAAAAAGAAGCAACGAGTAGTTTTGTTCTCTTTTTGTTCATGACATTAAACCTTCAGTTTTGTTAATGATTTTGTTTAAAATACGAAAATAAGGCTAAATATGTATTCAAATTGCAGTATCTTCTACTAGGGAATAAGAAAAATAAATTCGACTGAAGTGCTACACAACCTTAAATTTAGCTATAGCTAATAGTTATATATGAAAACTTTAGTATATGGTGCGGGAGTGTTAGGATCACTATATGCTGCTTTACTGAAAGAATCCGGTAAAGATGTGAGCTTATTAGCTAGAGGAAAGAGATTAGAGGAGCTCAAACATCATGGCTTGATTATTGAAAATCTATCAGAAAATCGAACAATCAATATGAAAATTGATTTGATAGATTCGAAATTATCCGAAAAAGATGATTTTGATCTCATTTTAGTAGTTATGCAAAAGAATCAAGTTGCATCAATACTACCTGATTTAGCGAAATTCTCTACAAATGCCACAGTTGTCATTTTGGGAAATAATGGCACAGGTATTGATGAATATAAAGAATTTTTAAGCGAAAATAGGATCCTACTCGGATTTGGAGGTGCAGCGGGAAAACGAGATGGTCATGTTATGAAAGTAATTTTTGATTCAGAAAAATCAAAAATGACAATAGGAGAATTATCAGGAAAACTTACTCCTCGCCTTGAAAAAATCAAGAAGTTCTTGGAAAGCAGTGGAATTCCAGTTAAAATTAGTAAAAATATCGATGCTTGGTTGAAAACTCATATTGCATTGGTTTCTCCCTTAGCTAATGTTTACTATTACTTGAAATTACAAGAAAAAAGCATGGATGAGGCTCCCGAAGCTGCGGAAATGGCAACTCAGGCGATCATTGAAGGAATGAAAGTGCTTAAGAAATTAGGTTATCCCATTTTGCCAAAAAAATTCCGATTGTCACTGATTTTCCCCAAAAAATTAAAAAAGATAATTCAAGGACTACACAAAGGAAAATGGTATGACATTGCTTTGAAGGGTCATGCCGAGTATGCTAAAACGGAGATGCGAAGAATTTCAAATGAATTTCAAGTTTTAGTAAAGAAATCAGGCATTTACACTCCTGTTCTAAACAAATTGCATGAATATGCCCCAAATTGAGTTTTTTACTAGCTTGCTTAAACAATGAGAAAAGTAAAAAATGAATTCATCCTCATTTTTAGCATGGAAAAAACCGATTATATTTCAAAAATAGTCAATCGTCAAAGAAATCTGACCGAAATTTTAGGAGTTTCTGGACATGAAGAAAAAGTAGTTGCATTTATTCACAACGAAGTTAAAGATGTCATGGATGAATTATGGATTGATGATAATGGAAATCTTCTAGGAGTTATGAAAGGGGAATCAGAAGATGCAATTCTTTTAGATGCTCATACTGACGAAATTGGATTTATGATTACCCAAATTGACGAAAACGGATTTTCAAGGTTTACCACACTCGGAGGGTGGGATCCTAGGACACTTTTAGGACAAAATGTGATAGCTGAACCTGAAGATGAGAGAATATTTGGTGTAATTGGTGCTTTACCACCACATATCACAAAACCAGAAGAAAGAACTAAAATCATGCCCATTGAACAGATGTTCATTGACTTTGGGTTTAAATCAAGAGAGGAAGCTTATAAAAATGGTATTGTGGTGGGGAGCGTCGCAACTGCATATTCAGGTTTTCATGAGATAGCCAATGGTAAACTCAAAGGTAAAGCTTTTGATGACAGAAGTGGTTGTAATGTGCTTATCCAAACTGCACTAAACATTGCAAAGGAAAAAAGACCGTATACCGTGTGTTTCGCATGGTCAGTTCAAGAAGAAGTAGGATTACGAGGAGCGAGAACTTCTTCTTTTACGTTTATCGATAAATTTAATGTGATAATGGCTCTAGCTTGTGAAAATACAACTGCTGGAGATGTTCCAGGAGTTCCTCCAAATATGTGTCCTGCAGTCATGGGTAAAGGTGCAGCGATAACTCTCATGGATAACTCAATGATTGCATCTAAGAAAGTAAGAGAACGACTAATTAAAGTGGGAAATGAAAAGGGCATCCAATATCAAATAAAAACACCTAGTGGTGGAGGGACGGATGCGGGGGTGATTCATTTAACGAAAAAAGGAGTTCCGTCTGGTGTTGTTAGTGTTC
>JAEOUK010000441.1 GCA_016839385.1 Promethearchaeota archaeon | reverse complement strand
GGTAATGAAAAAAATATATCAAGATTGTAAAAAACAAACCTCATTATCATAAAAGAAATATCTGAACGGATCCGGCAGGATTCGAACCTGCGATCACCGGATTAGAAGTCCGGTGCCTTATCCTGGCTGGGCAACGGATCCAGATTTTCTCTTGATTTAGAGTACCTCATTTAATACTCGATTGTTTTAATTTTTTACTAAATTCGAGGATTAAGTTCAGATTTACGAAACATAGATTAGTTTTTAGGATTAGTTGAACACTTTTCTATATTACAAAAACCAGAGTAATGGTGTACAAATGCCAAAATCCCCAGATCCACAATTAATTATGGAACGAAATCGATTACTTGAAGAAGTTGAACGTTTGAATGAAAAACAACATGAAAATGATGCAGAAATTCGATCTCGAGGAGAAAAACTTAGTGAATTGACTTCAGAACTTGATAGTTTGAAGAAAACCTATGACACAACTAAAACGGAATTAGACTCAGCAAAAGCAACCGTTAGTAGATTAGAGATACAGTTAGAGACGACCAAGAAAGAAAAGGATACACTAACAGATAGTTTGAATAACCTCACAAGTTCATATAAGACTATTTCCTCTACAACTGAAAATTATAATGATGCGAGAGAGAAGATTGCTGAATTAGATGCTCAAATTTCTAAGTTAGAAGATAAAAACCGCGAGTTAAATGAGAAAATATTTGCACTAACCCAAGAAAAAGATGGGTTATTGAAAGAAAAACTCGAATTTATGGAATCCGTAATGAATGAAAAAATGGAATTGCGAAGTTCTGTCACTAAAATGGAGCATCAACTTCAAATTCAAAAAGAAAAAATTAAAGAATTACGCCAAAAAGTCAGAGATAGCGGAGAAGGATTACTCGGAAGCACTATGCAAATTGAACGATTGAAAAAAGAAATTGATACAAAAGCAGCACAAATAGAAGATATGCGTTCCGATGGAGGAGTAGTTAGTGATGAAAGTGGTATACTTAATGATATGGCTTCGTTAGTAGAATTCACTCAAAATGGGATTAAAAACGTGTCGCGCTCACTGCGATTAGTATGCCCCAATATTGAATTTTTAGTCGATAATGGAATAGTAGATGCTATTAAGCAAAATTCCAAGAGCCTTATTTTCAATTTGGCAGTTCCTATAGATGCAAAATTAAATCAAGGATTAATTGATGATTTAAAGCAATCAGGAGTACGTATCACGAATACTCCAGAAAAAAATATTTTTGCTATGAATCTTGATAATGCGAAAATTGCTTTGGGAATGGTTTCCGGAATAAAAGCTCGAGTGTTATTTACAGATATTCCTGAACTCGTCAGTCTATTAACCGAAGCATTAATGACACCTTTTGTAAAGGGAGCAAAAGTCTAATTTTTCTTTCGTATTTTAACATCAATACAGATATTATTCTGATTGGGTGAGTACGAAAACACAATTCTTTTTTGCACGATTTCCTTGACACTTATATTATTATCCTGCAAATTACTTATAATATTCAGTTCAGCGTCTTGTAGTGGATTAGAACTCTTAAGAAAGGCATAAAGTATCAAGTAAGTACTATCATTTCTCACGTAAGGAACAATATCAGGGATGAATTCGTAAACACGTTCAGGAAGATTCATGATGATGTAATCTGTTTTATTTAGGCAAAATTTACCTTCGTTGGAATTGAAAAAGTCTCGAAAATCGCCCAAGAATGGAAAAATTGATCCAATTAAGCGTTTATTATTCAATTTTACGTTTTTCTTGAAATAATCAAAGGCATCAGGGTTTTTTTCTATACCAAAAATTTTCGCATCATGGTTATGCGCTATCTGAACTGAAAAAGGTCCACACCCCGCAAAACAATCTAAAATTAGTGAATTTTTTTTAATTTTTAGGGAACTTACACGATTACGTTCAAAACTGAGTCGAGAAGAAAAAAACATTTTCGTGGGATCCACATGAAACATACAATTGTTCTCCTTATGGAGGGTTGAAGTTTGATTAGATCCAGCAATTACATCATATTTTCGCACCCTGTATTCTCCTTGAATATTCCCCCCTTTTCTGAGCACAGATTTGATATTTTTGTGAAGTTTGATGATAGTTTCCCCAACCAGAGAGAGAATATTTTGCACTTCTGACATTGAATCGATAATCTCAGAGATTTCCCCCCAACGGTCTAATTCTAAAATTGCTAGATTGCCTATTGTATCAAAAGTCTGAGGAATATACTCTAATATATCCGGAGAGAGAATTTCTCGTAAATTTTCGTGTAAATTCGTTGTTGTTCGGCTTAAAAACCACTCATTCTTCCATGGCAATGAAATTATTTCGATTTCCTCAGCGATTTTTTTTTTTAACAAATCTAGAGATTTTTCTTTTAATTCCAGATTGGCAATTAGAATTGGGACATATCTCGTTTCTTCTTCATCGATTTGCATAATTTTAACTTCAGGATCTCGTATAATTCCTGCTGATTGAGCAAATTCCGTTCTTAAAAGATCCAATAGGGATTCT
>JAEOUK010000440.1 GCA_016839385.1 Promethearchaeota archaeon | reverse complement strand
TTTTTATTAGAAGATGCGATTGACTGGATTAAGAAATATATCCCTACATCACCACAACCTTTTCTTGGATATTTTCACTTATTTCCTCCTCATTATCCTTATAATACCCGTAGTGAATTTATAAACATTTTCAATGACGGCTGGATCCCATCTCCTAAAGAAATACATATCTTTGCACAAGGTAATAACTCCGAAGACGTCCTTAATAACCATAGACAGAATTATGATGAGTATATAGCCTATGTTGATTCAGAATTTGCACGGTTATATAGTCATCTAGAACAATCAGGGATTTTAGAAAACACCTACCTTATCTTGACATCGGATCATGGTGAACTGTTTGAACGTGGTATACATGGTCATATTACTCCCACTATGTATGAACCCCTAATCCAAATTCCTCTTGTAATTTTTGAACCTAATCAATCAGTTCGCAAGGATATTTTCACCCCCTCGAGCAACATTGATCTGCTGCCTACCTTGCTTGGTATTATTGGTCAGGAGAAAAATATTTGGATGGAAGGAGAAACCCTTCCCACATCTGAGAATAAGGTAGCTAATCAATCTCATAACATTTTTGTTGTTGAAGCTAAAGAAAACAACAAATATCGGGCACTGACAAATGGATCAATTTCTCTGATTCAATACCCATACAAACTCACTTATTATTTTGGTTATGATGATGTTAAAGATTTTTTTGAAATTTACAATATCCAAGATGATCCGGAAGAATTCGATAATCTGTACTTGATTGAGAAATCTACTGCTATTAAAATGCAAAATATCCTGGAAAAGAAATTATTTGAAGTGAATCATTCCATTTAGATAAATACCATAAGAAAATAATCAATTGTTTTTACTTGTCAATCAAATAACAACACAAGTCCATTCTCTTGATTGATTATTAATATCATAAATTAGTAATTAGAGTAGTTGTAATGCGAAAAATAATCTCACCAAATTTAAAATCCATAATTTTATTTTGTTTTTCAATCGTTTTTGTTTTATCTATAACAACTCTAATTTATTTACAATACGGTTTTAATGGATATCTTTTACGAGATGATGCAATATATTTATACAGTGGTCAACAGATGTCAAATGGGATACCACCTTACGTAAGTATATTTGATCATAAAGGACCAATCACACCCATGATTGTCGCACTAGGTGTAATGTTTTCTAATCTTATTAATTCAAATGATGTTTATACGGTGAGAATCTTATTTTTTTGTATTAGTGTTTTTACTGTTGTTTGCCTTTTTCTATTCACACTTGAACTTTTTTCTTCTTCTTATAAGATTGGTATATTAACAAGTTTCGTATTCGTAAATTTCTGGGGATTTGGAAAACATGCTGCATCAGGCCCCCAAGGCAAAACCCCTCTGGTTTTGTTTGAAATCATTTCCCTTTGGTTAACCAATCGAAAGATGTGGTTTTTTGCTAGTTTCTTTGGTTCTCTTGCATTCCTGACTTGGCAACCAACCATTATTTATCCAGTTATAACAATAATACTTTCTGTTATACAATCTAAAGGCTCCAAAGACCGTGCAATAAATGTGTTCAAGGCAATCTCTGGAGCTATTACACCGATATTTTTTATTAGTTTATATTTTTTTCATAAGGAAGTTTTTAAAAACTTTGTTGACGGATTCATTTTATTTAATGGAACTCACTTGACTAGAATAAAGGAAATTTCAATTCTGGCCAATATTAAAGCAATTTTTAGAGAGATCACAATAAGCTACACAACTATGTCTATACCTATGCTTTTTGGACTAACAACGATCTTGATTCTTTTTCTTTTACGACTTAATCTTTATGAAAACAACATTTCAAAATGGATTTCCAAAGACCGTTTTGCTGCATTATTTCTATCGTTTCCTGTTATATTTATATGGTCTTTAATTGATTTCCAATGGTATGATGATTTATATGTCTTTTTACCATATGCTGCAATTGGTTCCGGATTACTTCTGAATCACACCATTGAAAATACTTGGGAATTTAAACACCAAAAAATACCTCTCAAAACAATCATTTACATAATCTCCTGTTGTTTTCTAATACTTATAGCGATGTCAAATTATCGTCTTACTGCAATACAGCAGCTTTATAATTTTGAATCACAGGTTAAATGGGCTGAAGAAATCGAAAAAAAATATGGAAGTAGTGTAAAAATCCTATCAATCAATGTCCCCGAAGCATTAGTAATTTTACATAAAACTAACCCTAACCCCTTTATTTTTATAAACGAAGGTATCGATCAATATATCAATGAAAAAACACCAGGCGGTATTAATGCTTGGTTAATGGAAATTAAGCAGTATGAACCTGATTTAATTTTTTATAGACAAGGAAAAGGCATTTTCATGCCTCGGATAGAATATTGGCTAGATAATCAATATGAAAAAACAATGCTAGGGACATGGACAATATATACCTTGAGAAACAAATCGAATAATCCTATACCTATAACAGTAAATTAAATTCATGATCTTATGTATAAAAAAATTACTCGCCGCGAGTTCCTTAAAAGTGTTGGGGCATTATCAGTTATCACTTTACATAACAAACTTCTTCCAGGGAATTTAAATTTTTCAAAGACCGGAAAGAGCTCCCCAAACATAATCATCATCCTTTTCGATACACTCTCTGCCAAACATATGTCCCTTTATGGTTACA
>JAEOUK010000439.1 GCA_016839385.1 Promethearchaeota archaeon | reverse complement strand
TAACAGATGATTTCAACATCCGATGATATATTAAAAAATATAAAAATTCATGATTTTTTTGCTCGTCTTAAAACAGCAAAACAGAAAATTCTGATGCTGGATTATGATGGAACGTTAGCTCCTTTTCAAAAAGATAGAAATCAAGCCATACCTTACAAAGGAATTCGAGAAATACTTACAAAATTAATTTTTACACAACATACCCGTATCGTCATTATCAGTGGTCGTTGGACAAAAGATCTTATCCCTTTATTAGGTTTGGCACAGTTGCCGGAGATTTGGGGAAGCCACGGCATTGAACGAAGAAAACCCAATGGTGATTATTCGGTAATGAAAATGGACGAAAAGTCATTACAAGGTTTAGCTGAAGCAGATATCTGGGTAGATAAGAATGGTTTTAGTGAATACTGCGAAGAGAAACCAGGCTGTTTAGCGATACACTGGCGCGGGCTTAATTTTCAAACCATACAAGACATTCAAAAAAAAGTTAGTAGAAAATGGAGAGTAATTGCCAAGGAAAATAATTTATTATTAAATAAATTTGATGGCGGCATAGAACTTCGAGTTCCAGGAATTAATAAGGGAGATGCAGTAACAACCATTTTTACGGAAACAAAAGATGATTGTAAAGCGGCTTATTTAGGAGATGATTTAACAGATGAAGATGCATTTAAGACAATAAAAAGTAATGGAATAGGAATATTAATACGAAAAAAATATCGACCATCTGCTGCTGATGTTTGGTTGCAACCACCTGATCAGTTGATGCAATTCTTGCATTATTGGTATACCCTATTTAATACAAATTGAATCTATTAAAAAAATACTTTTACAAACCGAACAGGCTTAGTATTGACCGAAGATAAAAAGAAAATCCCAAGTCGAGTTATCATTGTTTCTAATCGTTTACCTATCGTAATTAGTAAAAAAGAAAATAATCATTGGACAATAGAATCCGGATCAGGTGGACTGGTAACAGCAATGGCACCAGTCCTTAAAAATAGAGGTGGTGTTTGGATCGGGTGGCCTGGTACAACGCAAGAAAATATTGAAGTGGAAATTGATCAATTAATCAATAATACATTAAAAGATACGGGTTACCAATTAAAACCCGTTTATCTCTCCGCGCATGAAGTAGAAATGTATTATAAAGGATTTTCAAATGAAGTAATATGGCCTTTATTTCATGACTTTCAATCTTATTGTAATTTTAATCTAGATTATTGGAATACCTATAAAGATGTAAATCAAAAATTTGCTAAAACAATTCATTCAAACAGTAGTGGTAAAGATTTTATTTGGATTCATGATTACCATCTGATTTATATCGCAAAACATCTTAGGGAAATAGGAAATCAATCTAAATTAGGATTTTTTTTACATATACCCTTCCCTCCTCTTGACATATTTCTAAAGCTTCCCTGGCGCTTTCAAATATTACGAGCTCTGTTAGAATATGATCTTGTAGGTTTTCAGACAATGCGTGATAGAAGAAATTTTATTCAATGTATTCGAACACTAATGAAAAATGTATATATTCGTGGTAAGGGTCAAGTGATAACAGCTATATTTGAAAATAAAGAAGTTAGGATTGGTGCATTTCCAATCAGTATTGATTATAATGAGTTTCAAAACTTGGCTAAAACAGAAGATGTTGCTGATGGTGCATGGTATCTTCATGAAAATTTTCCAAATAAAAAAATCATTTTAGGAGTCGATCGTTTAGACTATTCAAAAGGTATTATTGAAAAATTAGAAGCGTTTAGAAATGCTCTAGAACGTTATCCTGATCTAAGAGAAAAGGTCATATTGTTTCAGGTTTTAGTGCCTAGTAGAAGATCGATTCCCATATATGCTAATTTAAAAGAAGAAATTGAGCGACTAGTAGGAGAAATTAACGGTCAATTTACAACTCTTGGTTGGGTTCCTATTCACTATATGTATCGAAGCCTTGGCCGCCCTGAACTCATTTCCTATTATAGGACAGCAGAAGTGCTAATCATAACTGCCATTAAAGATGGTATGAATTTGGTTGCTAAAGAATATTGTGCTTCAAATTTGGAACAAAAAGGTGTGGTAATTTTAAGTGAATATGCTGGTACAGTATCGCAATTTCATCGCTATTCTCTTGTTGTAAATCCATATGACATTGAAGGTGTAGCAAATGCAATCCATGAAGCTGTAGTTATGCCCGTAAATCAAAGAAAATTACGAATGAAAAAATTACGCCAATTAGTAAAAAAAACTGATATTTATTTGTGGGTTAACTCCTTTTTATTGGCTGCAATTGCAAAACGTTTGGATAATTTTCCGATTATTGAAGATTTTATACCAGAAGAAAATGAAGCACATACTGAATCTTGAATGTAATAACTCTGAAGATGGCAGAATTTTACATGTTTTATGGAGATTTTGGGTGTGGGGCGTCGGGTTGATAAATCCCACGATGGGGATAAATTACATCCGAGCGTTTTTTTCTTGTTATATAGCCTGAAAATCTTTATTATTTTGATTTTCGGGAGATAAAATGTTTTCACTACTCACTTTTCTATTTCAAACACTTTTCAGTCTATTTAAATCTAAGAAAGATTTGATTGTCCAAATTAGTCTACAAAAAAAGGAAATTGAAATTTTTATAAGAAAGAATTAAAAGAAACGATTAAAATTTCATCATTCTGATCGAATCATATTTTCTCTATTAAATAGAATTGCTTTTATTAAAGAAACCATCTCTATCGTTAAGCCTGAAACTGTGCTGAGGTGGCAACGTCAATTAATCAAACATTTCTGGATATCCAAATGTGAGAACCGGATAGGCAGACCTCCTGTTGACAAGGGAATTAAACAACTAATCCTTTCCATGAAGAATGAGAATCTTTACTGGGGATATATGAAGATTCAAGGTGAGTTATTAAAATTAGGTGTTTCACTTGATCAGAAAACGATACGAAATATTCTGTCGGCTTATCGCATACAAGGAAAAATAAACCAATCATTAACTTGGAAACAGTTTTTAAGACAACAGATTCATTCAATATTTGCCATGGACTTTTTTACAATCGACACAATTACAAATCAAAGGTTTTATGTTTATTTCATCATATGTCATAAAACTCGACAGATTGTTCACTTTTCCCTGACTAGAAATCCATGCAGAGAATTTGTCAGACAACAGTTGATTGAATTTGAACAAAAGTT
>JAEOUK010000438.1 GCA_016839385.1 Promethearchaeota archaeon | reverse complement strand
TAGAGATCAGCAGAACCTACTATAGGATTTTGACATTTCAATGACAAAGGAGCATCAGGAGCCATAAGGTATTGAGTGATTCCTACTGCAGATCCCCCCCACGTACCCACCTTATCATTACTCCATGGTTGATTTTCTAACCAAAGAAGAGTATCATGCCCATCTATTTGATCACTGCTGAATGGAAACCCCTTATCTCCTTCCGATCCATAGAATCCTCGAGTATCTTGGGCTACGATAATGAATCCCTTCCCTGTATAACTAGATGCCATAGATTCCAGTTGTGCCTTGTTGTAAGGAGTTCGTATAAGAATTATGGGTAGCGCTTCGCTTATATCTCGGGGAATGTGCACGTCTGTTGCAAGACGAATCCCATCTCGCATGGGAATCAAATATGGAACCGTGATATATCCGATATGGAAAGTGCAATTTTGGGGAAAAGTCCAGTTTAGTGAAGGTATAGTTCGGTATTTATTATTATTCACATAAATGATGCCTACAGTAATACCTGAAGCCACGAGCACAATTCCAGAAATAATTATTGCAAGTACTTTTTTCTTCACACAATATGATTTGAGCTATTCCCCTATAATAATTGGGATTTTGAATAACAAAAAGAATTTGGAATAAACATCAATTTATAGGTGATGAATTTTCCATATGGGATCTACTAAACCATGCTTAAATTTCTCTTTAAATAGTTCAATACGTTCATCGAGTGTCTTTGTAGGGTGATTAAGACCAATGGATGTCCAGTTTTCAAAAAAATCTCCCCAGTATTTATATGTCACAAGTTGATCAGTAATTCCTAGCGGAGTAATGGGAATATGTTCGTCAAGTTTCCATAGTAATAATGGTAAAGCATATTGTAATTGAGCCTGGACGTGGATGTCTGTAATATTTTCCATACGAGTGCTGTATAAATCAAATACAATCACTTTTCCTCCCCTATTATGCACGATGTTTACCAATTGATTCGCGGGAGTAACCTTTAATGACGTACCAGCTACTATAATAGCGTCACAGTGTTTTGCCATATTGTAATATTCATCATATTTTGGCACTTGTTCTCCATATTCCACGATATCAGGAGTTAACACTCCATTACACCCTCTACCAAATTCACCACTGCATAATAATAAGTCAATATTATCTTGCTGCTTGAGCTGGATCAGCCGTTCTTTGTAGTCATGTACTCGATGACATCTAGGACATGTAGCTGTTTTAACCCATCCATGAATGTGATTTACTATAGAGGGATCTAGATTAGTTTCAATAGCTGCTTTTTCATGGAGGTAATCCACATTTTGAGTTACAAGATGGACAATTCTCCCTTTTTTTCTTAGGATTTGGATGAGATCCGCTATTGCATAATGTCCAGCTCCTGCACGGGCTTCCAGGATTTTCAGAATACTTCCAAATAGATACGTTTGAAGGAAAACGTCCTTTTCCGGACTCTGTAAAATTTCATAATATCTTCTTTCAAGCAGTTGTAATGCAGTGGTTCTCGATAAAGGAGTCAGCCCGGGTGTAGGTTTAATGGACTCCATTGATACTCCTGCACCTGTAAATATCATGACTTGATTTGATCGTGAGAGAACTTCTGCTACTTGGGTAATATTGTGCAAGTTCAGTAAACTAGTTTCCCAACCAAATTTCATTTCTACTCCGACAAGTGCGGGTTCTGCAAATGCTTGGATCGGGGGAATTGGTTCTAAAACGTCTGGTTCTGCTAGTGCTTGGATAGGTATTTCTGATTCTAAGGGTATTGGTTCTTCATAGTCTTCCATCTCTGGACCTTCCATTTGCTGGGATATTCTACTCCGAGCTGAGGGAGACATGCTATCCGAACTTTCCTCCATAAGACGAATTTTAGTATTTTGGAAGGATTCGTTTTCACCAACAACCCTCTTGGTTGCATTTTGCTTTCGCATTTTTTTCAGAAATCGTTTTTTCATGATCTAAACCTATATATCACTTCATTATATGAATATATAAAATCGATATGAAGAAAAAAAAATTACATATATAGTAAGAATAACCCAACGAAAATAATTATAAACCAAGCTATTACTGTAACGATTGTGGATATTATAAAGCGAATGTTCCTCGGACCTCGGAGGTCGACACTTCCTATTACACCTATCAATATACAAAATACAATAAAGAGCGCGATAAATACACCATATGTAGGTATAAACCGTCCCGATTCTATAAATAAAAATCCGGCTATCCAAAACGTTATGGATCCATATAATACTCCCAGAAATACAAAAACGCCCAAGTTCTCACCACTATATTTTGAACTTCTAGAATAATATTTGTCATAAATTGCGCTTGATGTAGACATAACTTTTCCTTGTGCACGTAGTTCAGCAATATAAGTACCAACTATAGATGGTGATTGCTCTGTTTTGTAATTTAATTCTGCTCCACAATTACCGCAGTATTTTTCATTTTCATTTGGAATTATACTTCCACATTTTCCACAAAATTTGTTTTTATTATTTTCTCCCATTATTTATCCCTCTTATTACATAAAAAAATTATAAAGTATTCCCGCAATGCACACAGAAAGGCATAGTAGGATCTTCAATTGGTTTTCCACAGTGTGGGCAAGTTTTGAGCGGTTTTTGTGTTTCATCGACTTGCTCCATCTGTTCGCTTGGTGTTTGTACTATTGGTTCTTGATATTTATCTTCTATCAATGATTGCGAATCTATAATTTGCTCTCGTTTTGCTCCACAATACACACAAAATGCAATATTTTCTCTCGGAAATACTCTCCCACATTTAGTACACATTTCTCTTGATGTTGAAAGTACAGATTCTACAACTTTTTGCTCGATAGGTGCTGATATTCCCATCTTTAATGGAGTCCCGCAAAAAACACAAAACTTCAAATCTTTATTAGGCAGTATTCTATTACAGGAACCACACCTATATTGCTGTGCTTGTTCCAAGCGTCTTCTCTCAACGTCTTTTTGGAACTCTTCTTGCTTTTTCCGTTCCCTTTCTTTACGAAGTTCCTCCTCTTTTTTCCTTTCTTCTTCCAATTTCCGTCTACGTTCTTCTCGTACGGGAGCACGTTTCTTATACACTTTTGGTAAAACAATGATACTTAATATAACCCCAACCAAAGCTACACCGCCCACAGAACTCCAAACTATGATTTTAATAGTGTTAATAACTCGATTACCGGTTGAGTCGGTTTCATAAAAATCTACCATATTATTGCTGAATTTGTTGTTTTTAACTAGATTGTTATTACTATGTCCTTCTAAATACACTCCATTTTGACAATCTGAAATTTCATTTGTCAAAATATCATTATTACTACTCTCATCCAAATGAATTCCCCTCTCATATCCAATTATCATATTTTTGGAGATTTCATTCACAGATGTGACATATAAATCGATCCCATAACTATTAGGAAATGGAGAATGGAGGGAATTACCAGTTATTATGTTGTTGCCATATCCGGAAGCTGCTATCCCAACTTGATAACTTTCCGTATTAATTATATTATCCCGAACCTCAATAAATGATGAATCATCTAGTTGGATATTAGAATACTCATTATTCGTAAATTCGCTATTAATAATTTCGCAATCAGTAGACTGGGAGATAATTACTCCAAACATGACATTATTATATATCTCACAATTTTGAATGACAATATTTTGGCAATTAAAAATTTCTATACCACTGTCACTTGCAACATCATCTGAACCAGAACCAGTAGCACTAATTCCATCCAGGATTAGATATCTGTAGTAAATTCCTCTTATTTCTATTGCAGAACCACTCCCCTCTGCATCAATATCTAAATTCGAAATTTTGTATGGATTGGATTGCGTTCCACTTCCAGTTTTATTGGGAAATGCATCAAGTGCAGATTCACCACTAATATAGATTTTTGGATGATTTATTGCTACATTTTGACTTTTTGGGATTAAAAAGTTAGAACTATCAATAAAACTTGCTGAAATTCCAATGAAAAATAGAAAAATAATCAGTTTTAACATAGTTTTTCTATTCATTTCATCACTCTCCAGTTGTAGTCGTTGCTTCTTGTTTCTGTTTCTCTTTCAATCGGTTATACACCAGATAAGACGCAAGGATGAATATAATCCCCGTTCCTAAGAATAGTAAAGCTAATAATCCCGCTTCATCAATCTGAATGAAAGTAACAACGAGATAGGGAATGATTAATACACCCGAACTTATCGTGAAAATCCTCCGGAATTCTCTTATCCCAAAAATTACTCCTATCAACAAACCACCTAAAGCTAAGTTAAATGAAAATCCTAACTTCAATGGCCATGGAAATGGTACTGATACTCCTGAGGTAGGAAGCAACAGTCCAATTATCACTTCAGAGATGAGACCTATCAAAACATTAGTTAAAATATGGAATTTCTTTTGCGTTTTAACGTAAAGGATTATACCTACTGTCATCATTGCCACCATTATTGCGCTAATTATACCAAAACCAGTCCAGGAAAGTAATTTTTCGGTCGTTGTTATGAAAAATGCACTAACTGCAATAGATAACGCTGCTAAAACAGAACTAAATTGCATATTATGTCGTTGACTCATTCCATAGAATACGATTCCTAAAACGATTGGAATTATTCCCAAGTAATCACCCCTTATGGAAATAAGCAGGGAGAAGATGAATATCGGTAAGAATAAAACCGAATAAATTACTTCTTCTATATTCTTATTTTCCGAACGAATCACAGTGTTCTCTAGTACTAAAGATTGTAGAACGACATAGGCAATTACTCCAAAAATATTAAACAGAATGTAAGTCACAACTTCCGTTGTCACATCAGGGTAATGCAATCCCATCTGGAACATCATAAATCCAATAACAATTAATACCGCTTGAATTGCAGAAATATGGGATATTAATCCTCCCGCAGTATCTTTTGTTTTATATTGCAAGTACGCTGAAAATATGATGAAAACTAAAATCGCCGGAATCAAAGAAACATCTAACAAGATGATTCTATTTAACAAATTGGGAGCTGAATAGGGTACTTCGTCAACTTTCATGAAAGCTATAATGGTCAGGGTGATAGCAAATAACCAAACTAAAGCATCCCCCATATTTCCTTTTGGTATTCTTTTTGTAATCACAATCGAAAGAATTATACCAATCATCCATGCCGTAAACAAAAATGTGGGGAAATATACAGGTAATCCAGTGAAGAATGACACTGAGACATCAAATAAAGAAATGACTATTGCTAAACACGCGACAAAAAATCCTGCGAATGATACCCAATCGTATCTAGATCCAAACCATCCTATGGATAACACAATTAAGTTCACTACAAAAATCGAAAATGTGAACCATGGACTTACCACCGGATTGAAAAATCCATTGAACATCGGTAGAATCATCATCGAAACTAATGATGGAAGGATTGTGAGTGAATCCAGTTTTTCTCGTATTTGAATTAACACTCCAGAAACCACTGTACATAGCAGCAAAATGATATAATAGACTGTTCCAACTAAAGCAAATCCTCCTGTTGCACTAATCAGGATTTGAATTGCCAGTATAAATCCAGCACTTATAAATCGGTAGGTTTCGTGAGTGATGCGGCTGTCCTTATAGACAAATCTGGTAATCCCATACAGTAACGGACCAACTACAGTTCCAATCAACAATATTCCAAATAGTAATTCCTCTAAAAATGCAATCGCGGCTAATGGGATAAATGCGCTTGCAATGAGTGTCCCTATTGTAATAACTGTAAGATCGATTGGGAATTCAATCAACACATTTAGTGGGGATTGCTTTTTATTAAACCACAGATTTACGATAAATAACGCTATAGGAAAGATCATAAGCACATAGCAATTCACAATAACAAAGACACTGTAACTGTAATTCACATACAAATTCAAACTTATTGTGGATAACACAAGCATTGCAGCGACTAATACAACGGTTCCAACGCGATTATACCAATACTCGTTATTTATCGATTTGATCATTACTGAAATGGTTGGAACCAAAAATGCTACCGCAATCATCCATCCGGCTCCATAGATAGGATTTACAGTTGTAGTGGCTAAAGCTACCCATTGTGGAATGTAAAGTAACAACGGGAAGAGAACATTGTATTTTTTCGAACATAATGGAATTATGGCTAAAGCAACAACAGCAAGTATTGAAGTGATGGTAATCAAGACTGGATCTAATGAGCTGGCTTGATTAACAGTGATAAATACTAAAGAAACTGCAAGATATCCTAACAAATCTTCCGTTACATGCTTATCACTGGTTCTTCTCAATAAGGAAACTGCTATCCATAGTCCGACTGATAAGAATATTCCCCCTATTATAATATAGTTTAATATTAAATTCACATCGAAAACCCACAAACTTATCGTTAAACATAGAATCGACAAAGCATGGGTGTGGGTACTTGTGATTTTTGATTGGGAATCCCGAGGTCCAAATTGCATTTTACCGAAATTTTCGAGTAAGGAAAGTACTCCAATTCCAATGGAAACAGCAATAATAACGAATTTGGCAATAGTAGGAGCAATTGTGAACGTAACTGATGAAGACGCCCTTTGAATTACGTTAAACAAGACATAGTTGAGACCTCCCATTAAAATAATGCTGAAGGACGAATTTATTGCATGTTTTTGTTTCCGCATGGCAATCAGGTTCACTAATGGTGCAAGGAATAGAAATCCTAAACTAACAGACATTAATATTTCATAATGAACTGTGAATAACACAGATGAGGCAACTTTTGATAGGAAAAGCAGTACAAACATGCCCTCAGCAAATAGCAAGGTAATGATACTATCAGCAAACGTCTTGGATTCTTTATCTACTCTTATCGTCATCGTCAAAATCGAATACATGATCTGGAATACTAAATAAATGCCTAAAAAGAGGTAAGTTTGAGCTTCCAATGTCCTTGTAATCTCAGCTAATAACGAAAGGAATATGGGAGTATTGATCATAAATACGCTTAATATTTCCACTGCCACTGGATTGCTATTATCATATTCTTCCATTCGTGTTGTCATTACTTGTTTCATGGTTAGAAAATAACTCGTTACCAACACAGTTGTGGAAGCTAAAATCTCCCAAGATGGAATTGCTGCATCTTGAACAAACATGAGATAGCAATAACTACCTAGTGGAAGGACTATATCTACAAATAAAATCACCGTTTTCATTATTTTGTTATTATAGAATTTGTACCGATCAAATGCATTTAGACGCATTAATATTGCAACCGCACAAGCTGGAAGAATTACCAAAAATGTATCCAACTCTAATGCATTGTAAACATTCGGAGTAAAAGCAAAAATGGAGTATGATATTAAAGAGATGAGTAATGGTGCGAGTGTTAAATTAAACGCTGATAACAACACTGCAATTAATACAAATCCTGCAAAGAATCCAAAATATAGATACCCACTATAAGGACTTGTATATATTGGCACCTCAGAAATTACTGGCATCAATAGTAGAATGACTATGCTTAATGAGGATTCGAGAATCAACAATTCATTTTTGTACAGAACGGACATTGCAAACGCAATTAATGATATTCCAATTGCAATTGGGAACAATATTTGTGGAGATAGTGATGATTCTAAATTTAGTGAAACTAAATAAGCAATTAACACACCTGCGGTTCCAATTGCTTGGAAACTCCATGGAAATAGAAAATAATTCTTTAGTTTCTTCTCCTTTTCAGGTTGTAGTTTAATTTTCCTATCTAATGCCAGTTTCCAAACAAAACCTGCAACTGTGAAAACACATGCACTGGATCCAATAATAAGAAATGCATTTTGTTGAATGACTGGAATATCTTTTATTGTGTAAATCACTCCGAAAACTAATGCAGCTAATAATGCATAAAATGCAATTAACAAAAAGAAAGGTAAATTTTCTTCATTTTTGAAAAAAGCAATGAGATTGAATGGTTCTCTTGCGGGTTTTCTTGGTTTGACAGGTTCTGCAATAGAAGTAGGAACAATTTCAGGTGTCCGTTGAACTGCTGAAGCAGTTGTAACTGGAGATATCTGCTTGAGTTGAGCTGCAATTTGTCTCTCGACAGCAGCTGCTAATAATGGTTCATTTACACTTACTTCCTCTTGAGAAACAGTAGGAATCCGCACAGTTTCTTGTTTTGGTGATACATCTTTTTGAGGTATCTCCATCGGTGTAGAAGGTATTGGTTGAGATGCCTCGATAGCTTGACGCTCAGTAATGCCAGATCTCACAATCGCAGAGATTCTCTCGTTGATATTGTTCACTTTTTTAAACAAAAATACGACCTTTTGGTCTAAAATGTCGACCTTAGCCTCAATTTTTTGTAATTTTTTAGCTAATTCATCCTTTGGTGGATAATCTTCTTGTCCCATTTAAAAAACCCCCAAAAATCGATATAACGATCTTTGAACCTTTATAATAAAAATATATTGATCAACCACCTATATAAATCATTCCATTTTCCACATCTATATGGAACATACTACTTTTATGAAAAATTGGACCCTACAAAATTTATTGAAATAAGTGAATAGTTTTCAATTTAATCAAAACAGGACATAAAAACACATCAATCTTTCAGATTTGGTAGTCAATTCAGCATATTTAGTCACCTAATAATGCTTTAGATAATTGATAACAATCAAGTATGGAAATGACTCTATGGCATCTCGATTATTGTAATTTGTTTTATAATTTGATCAATTATCGGAATTTCATTTAGGAAAATTTCCCGTAAGGATGATTTAGTATTGAATAAGAGCACAATTACCGCATTTTTCACTGATTTTAAAAGAAAAATACCCAAAGGCGTCTCAATTGTGATATTATCAAATTGAGTTCCCAAGTTTTTATGATCATTCACGACCGCAGAAGTAAATCCTTGTGCACACAATAAGAGATTCGAGGTGAGTTTTGTGAGATTGTGGATGTCATTAAATATCGTTTGGAATCCCATAGTCTTCGGCAGAATTAACTCCCCTGCAGTCGTTACTATAGCTGTTGCCTTTACTTTATCCAAATCCTCGATTATGTTCAAATAAATTCGAAATTCTTCCTGCTTTTTTCCATCGATAAGAGGGATGGAAGTGTTAGTTTCTCGTTGTTTTTTATGTTTAACCCAACGAGCTAAACTCATTTGAGAAACCCCATATTTATCAATAGTCTCTTGATATGTGTGATTTTCCAAAAAATCTAGTATTTCTTTCC
>JAEOUK010000437.1 GCA_016839385.1 Promethearchaeota archaeon | reverse complement strand
TCTCCATACTTATCAGGGAAATCCATTCTTGTTAGATTCGTAATCGCTGTTCCCATAATTACTTTATCTAATGAATCCGTATCGCTTCTCTTCAATAAGCCAAGTAACGTATCATTTCGTCTAGCGAATGATGATAGTTTTTCAAATCGAGGAGATTCTGCTTTCACAAGACCTCCCATGATTTTGTAAAACCTTTGTTCCATCATACTTGGATCCATTGCACTAAACATAGCTGGATCTTTGAAGAAATTCTTGTCATTATACAATTTCGAGACAGTTTTATGGAACACTTTAGCATTGTCCCACATAGATTTCTTTGGATTGTAATTGAAAACTGGGTTTACCACTCCTGCATAAAATCCATGGACTTCTGCTGGAAAGTTTAAGCTATTTCTTAAATCAACCCCTACACCCATCTTTGAATGAAATGGTTTTTTACCTTGAATGATTCTCTGGGCTCCCGCAAATGCTGTTGTCAACGCGGAATTTACTGAAACATTATTTTGTTTAGATTTTTGTACAATTTTCATAGTTTCTTCTTCAGATAATTCTATTGAGATTGTTTTGTGATTAAATTTATCCCAATATGCTTTATGATTCTCTAAATAATCCTCATAATCAAACTCCGCCTTTTCTTTCTCTAATTTTACATTAATTTTGTCAATGATTTTGAGCATGAATCCCCCTAATTTTTGATCATTTGGTAATGTCTCATGATCTAATGGGACGGGATCAGATGAAGACTCCAATTCTATGTTAGGATCACCGAGACATACCATTAAATCTCGTGCTAAATACGCAAGACTTTTACCGTCACAGAAAAGATGATGCTCAAAAATTAAAATCTCGGATATTTCTTCAGATTTTAACAAGTACAATCGAACACCAGGTCCCTTTTCAAATTCAAAAGGTTGCCTACACGCTTTATCATAAATCTTTATCCAACTATCCTTATCCTGTCTGGAATGAATTTCAATGGGTATTTCACCTACACCCTCAGATGTAAACCATGGTGTGTTATCTTGGTCAATTTCAACTCGCACTCCAAGAAGAGCATGTTTCTTCTGAGCTTTATTTGCAGCTAATCGCAACATTTCTTCTGTTACATGTCCTTTGATTCGCATCAACATAGATACGACGCTGTACGGGGAATGGTTCATCATCCGTTCCCAAGCTGATATTTTACGTTTGTAAGCATTTTTCATTATTATCAAACTCAATTTTCACATTTCATGAAACTTGAAATGTCTGTGATCAGAGAATGAAATCGAACATTTAAATCTTTTCAAATCTCATGAAACTTGAAAAAACTTAAAAGTTCGATTTTCATTGATATATTTAAGAATGACAGAAGATAGCGCAACTGAACAGTTCAAGAAAGTAAAATTTCAATTAGCAACGATAATTTCGGAAATGGCTGGTTATAAAGGAAGAAGCACAAACACATCGCTTATATCAGCATTTTTCTACTTAAAAGATGAATACTCACAAGAAGAACTGAAAGATATAACAAATTTATCTCTTGGGACTATCTCAAAATATCTAAAACTGGGGGTTAAAACAGGTTTCGTACATAAAACCAAGAAAAAAGACCCAAAGACCAATAAAACAAAATCATATTATTCTGCGAATGGAAACTTTTTAGAAGATTTTCAGAAACTTCGAGACAGAGGGACAATCTTAGAAACTAAGATCCAAGAAAAACTCGAAATAATAAAACAAAAACTCAATTCATCTGAGTTAAAAAATAAGAAAGGATTTTCTGAGATGAAAGAATTTTGCATGAATATGGAGAACTACCTTAAGCATCAACCAAATCTAAATAGAAAACAGGAAGAAAAAAATTTTAGATCGCCTGAATTTTCTAGTGAAATTATTGTTTTAGAGAAAGAATTTGTTGATTTTCTTGCTGATGGCTTAATTGCATATGGAAATCGCGATCCCATCTTTGCTAAAACAATTGGGTATTTCTTCACGAGGCAAGTTTTAACTCAGAAAAAATTGAAACAATTGACTGGCCTATCTGCTGGGGCTATTTCTAAAATCCTAAATTTCTTTTTGGAAATTGGATTAATTTATAAAACAGAAGAGCCCATAAAAGGAACACATGAATTTCAATATGTCATGAATGGAATCTCTTTTGAAACTGAAGAATATCGGAAACGCTTCAAATCAAAATTTTCTTATTTTTTAGGTCAATTGAAAGATATATCAGGAATTTTGGAGAAAAATGAGGAACTGATGAAAAATTTTGAAGGATATTCCAAAGTAATCCTACTCACACAACAACTTCAATTAGTGGTTGGTGGAACTCTAGCAAAATGGGAATAACCGTACCTTAGTTCTTTTATAGCGCTAATGATTATTTTTACTATGAAAAAAGGAATGAAAATTACATTAATTACAGTCCCATTAATTTTAATTGTGCTTGGATCCACATTTGGGGGAACTTTAGCTTATTCGAAAAACAATGTGAGTTACAATTTGGGCGATCCGAACGCTATTAGCCTTATAATAAAACTAACCCTATATGAACCACCATTTGTTGATTACACAGGTTTAGTAAATGTCCATGTTCCCTTAGAAATTAATAATGGAGGTTTATATAATATTCGCGATTTGATCATTTCTGCTGAAATTTATGGTCAAAATTTTACACTGAGCTCACTGAATGATGCGTTACTAGTACAAGGGACAAACACAATCGGTGATGTTGATCATGGTTCTATCTGGTCTGGGGATTTACAATTCAATATCACATCCAGCATTCCCTTGCTTGCTATTTGGAGTGGGGAGTTGAGGATAGAAGTAGATATCTCATTGAAAATAGATTTCCTAATATTCAACGCACCAATTAACTTTAGTGAAACTCAAATAGAGCAATGGGACGCTCCTTTTATACCCTAAAGGAAATACCATAGTGATAAGCTTAATTTCTTTAATTGTTCTAGTACACATATGAATTCAGAACGTGAGTATCTCAATTCAGCAGTTGAATCAGTTAAGAAAGCGCACGAATTAGTGAAAAATGACCCTTCTCGCCCTCAATATCACCTATTACCTCCCTCAATGTGGATGAATGATCCCAACGGTCCAATTTTTTACAATGATAGGTATCATTTATTTTATCAGCATAATCCATTTAAACCGAAATGGGGTGTAATGTTCTGGGGTCATGCGGAATCTTCTGATTT
>JAEOUK010000436.1 GCA_016839385.1 Promethearchaeota archaeon | reverse complement strand
CGAATCGCTTCAGTTCCTCCAGTGTGATCAGGGTGTCCATGTGTACATATCAAAGCAATAGGTTTGTATTCCCGATTTTCAATTCGTCGGATTATTGCTGTGGGCTCTCCTCCTGCGTCTATGATTACTACTTCTTTTGTTTTTTCATCTCCAAATATATAACAATTAGTACCCATAAAATTGCAGACCATTGATTCGAGTATCATTTTTCAATTTTCCATTCGTAAAGTGTGATTCTAAAATTCTGAGAACTATTTAGAATTTCACATTTGAAAAATAAGCATATGGATGATTGATTAACATGAAAGACAGTTGTGAATGAAAGCTATAAATTAGTTGAAAGAGCAAATATACATTTATGAACCGTTCTAAGTTGATTACTCTTCTAATTTGCTCCAGCATATTTGTGAGTTGTGTGCTTTGCATTAATTTACTACCAACTGGGGTAACCAAATCCCTCAATAATACTACCATGACAGATGATGGAGTCAAAATTTATTATGACGTTTTTTCACCGAAAGGAGATACATCATTAAAAAATGGCATAATTCTGGGACACGGGGTAATGGTAAATAAACAATTTTTAAGATCTATTGCAATTGATTTGGCTCAAAATGGTTTTGTCGTAGCAGCTCTGGATTTTCGAGGTCATGGTCGAAGTGGGGGAAATTTACGAACTGGGAATATCACAACAGATATTTTAGCAATTAAAGAAGTGTTCGCAACTCGAAGCGATATTAATATGTCAAATCTCGGTTATTTAGGGTACTCAATGGGTGGTGGAGCGGGTTATGAACTTTTAACAAGTGATTCGGATTTTCGAGCAATGGTCAGTTTAGCATCAAGTGGTTCCAGTCCTGAGAATCCTCCAAATCTCTTGATTTTACAAGGTAAAATTGATGAAGTGGTAAATTATGATCGTGTTTTGCAGTATATGGAAAACCGGACGGGAATTGCTGCAAATAGTATAGAACCAGGTGTAATATATGGCTCAATTTCTGATGGAAATGCAACTAAACTTATACTATCAAATACAGACCATCTATTAGCTCCCTTTGTTCGAAACAATATTCTTGAAACTCGAAAATGGTTTCTATTAACTTTGGATGACAATACTAATCCCTCAGCTGATATGACAAGTCATACATTATTAGTTGTTTTTGTAATCCTAGGTACATGCAGTGGAATTGTGGCATTTATTTTAGCGGCAGCATTTTTTGTAAAGAAAATATCTAAACAAAAACCTGAACTTGATAACCTTAAAGATATTGATAGTAAAATTAATCGTTCAGAACTTCGAAAAAAGGTGTCCCGAACTTATTGGTTTACTGTATTACCCCTTTCGATTCCATGTGTAATTTTTGGAGCAATTTCATTCGTTCTCCCAATCTATTATACATCACTAATCGTAATTTTACTTTCAGGCAATGCAGCAGCAAGTTTCCTCTACTTGTGGTACCTATTAAGGAAGCAAGGTATTTCATTTGGGAAATTCTTGAAAAAAGAACTCAGAAGAACCTCTATAATCAATATTTTAATTGGAATCGGATTGGGACTTGCATTATTTGCAGTATTGGCATTGACTATTGGGTATATATTTGGGATCGTTCCTGGAATTACAAAATGGGGGTGGGCAGCAATTTATTGGATTTACTTCTTCTTAATTCTCTTCTGTAATACATTATTTTACAGAACGATTTATGGGAGTCCAGAAACAACCTTTTTCGGTAAATTAAAAGAATTGAGCCTTGTTTCAGCGATGAATTTCGTTCCTATAACTATAATTATATTAGTATCTGTAGCTATCTTTCGATCTTGGTTTAATGTTCAATTCTTGGTGCCAATTCTTCCTCTAGTAATAGTAGTAAACGCTGTAGCGATTAAGTTATATTCCGCAAACAAAGATATCATTCTATCCTCGCTCTTAAATAGTGTGATGGTAACAATTTTTGCTATTACACTAAGCTATATATAAGAAAAGAAGAAGATTGCTATTTATTATCTTTCAAAAATGCAAGAGTATGAGTAATAAATTCATCCAGGTAAAAACCATTAAAATTATGAGTAGCTCCCTCAACCATCTTCAAGACATGTTTATCATCATGTGGTAATAATTCAAATGCTTTCTTAGTCGATTCTGGGTTTACAACTTTATCTCGTGTTCCTTGAATTAATAGGATTGGGACGTTTAATACACGTAGATATTTCTCAACATCCAGTTCCAATAATTCATATATGAAATCAATTGTAAAACGAATTCTTGGTCCTGTTCCGGATGATATTAATTTAAGGGTAGCTTTTGAGTGTTTTGGGATGATTTTTGTTATTAACTGGAAAAAAGGAGGAACATAATCGTCAATATTGAAAGCTGGAGCCCATAATACAGCTGATTTTCTCCCAGGTAATGTTGCACATATCGAAACTAATCCCCCCAAACTTAGTCCAATAGTACTAATTGATTCGTAATTTCGCTGGATTGCCCATTTCCAGACAGTTTCAAGATCTGTAATCATATGTGAAATAAGAAAGGGAATTCGTTCATTTTCCCCAGAACCTGAGAAATCAAAAAACAACACATCAAATCCGTTTTCCATCAATATATTTGCAGTATAGGGAAATCTTCCTCCTTCTCTCCTATCCCCAAGCCCTCCATGACACATTATAATTAATTTTCCATTGTTTCCTTTGAACCATGACGCATGGAGTTTGTATCCAGATGTTTTTGATATTTTAAAAAAATGTTCGGTCAATTCTATTGCTCTTTCTTTTTCTCTACATAATTACAAAAAATAAAGATATTTAGAAATTGTCATGTAAAAAAGTCAAAGTGTGTTGAATAAATTCATCTAAGTGAGCTCCTTCAAAATCATGAGTGGCTCCTTCTACCATTTTCAGTATGTGATTATCATCTTGTGGCATAACTTGTATGGCTTTCTTGGAATATTCGGGTTTTACGGTCTGATCAAGGGTTCCGTGAACGATTAATGCAGGTGTAGCAAAATCTCGAAGGTAATCTTCTACGTCTATTTCCATTATCTCACGGATAAAACTCAATCCGAATAATAATGG
>JAEOUK010000435.1 GCA_016839385.1 Promethearchaeota archaeon | reverse complement strand
AGTACCTTTTGTTTTCGTTTAGGATACAATGCAGTTTTTAAGGCAAAAACTCCGTTATCTGTAGTGATTTTGTAAACCATTGATGCTTCTCCCTTCCCTAAAATAGTTGTATCCATCACTTTTTTACCAATGCATTGAAAGATTTGAATTATTTTATCCCTTGAAACCAAACTTTTACACCAAAATTGTTTGTAACAACCATACTTTTTTTTCTTAGATTTTAGCAGTCATTGTATTAAAATAGGTGATAAACACATTTATTTACATCTTTGTACTATTAGTAACAATAATGTAAATAATTTTCATAATGTGATTAAATGAACAAATGGAAATCAACAATTCGCCTATTTATGGGAAATCCTTCATTAAAAAGGATCCTTTGGTTTACGACCATAATTTTATCTTTAATATTAGTATCTATGGTAGCGGAACGAATTGCTTTCAATATTACCTTCCCAAAAAGTTCAGAAACAATTGAAATTGATGGCAACACCTATTTTATTGATGGAGATATTCAAGATGTTCTGTTTTTAGTGACATTGACTAACACAAACGACACATTTCCACAAAATGTTAATGCCACACGTGTATGGATTATTCCAGATGATAGCAGAATTTTCTCTTGGACTAAATATTCCCTTTATTCTCTCCAATTTTACAAACTAAGTCCTCGTGCAAAATCATCAAATTATTCTCCATATAGACTAATTAATCCCCCAATTCATTATCCTAAAAATGAAGAATGGACTCAATATTCTTATTACTTAATAGAACCCCATTTAGTGGTTGAAGTTAAAGCTTCAAATGGGAGAGTTTTCTATTTACAAAAAAAAGGCATATCTATTTTTTAAACGAATAAAAAAATAAATATCAACAATGTACTAACTCTCGGGTAGATGAATAGCAAATTGACATTCCTCATCCCCTTTTGTCAGTGACTTCACGATTTCGATTTTTAAAGTCTGTCCGATTACCCCTTCCCAGATTTGCTTTGGCCAACCTGCTCCACAATTGCAAAATGTTATAGGAATATTTTTATCCAGGTTTTCTCGAATTATTGGACAAAAACAATAGGCTTTGATTTTTTCTATATGAGTTTTTGCTTCAGAGAATGCCTTAGGATTATTGGGATTCTTTGTAGTATATAGTATATTTCCTTTACGGATAGGTACTGAACCCCAACCTTTGTGAGTTTTCATGAATTCAATCGTTTCATCTACTGCATCCATAATTGAAGAACTACTCTTTAAAGCTGCTAAATATACTTCTCGTAATTCATCAATCATTTCCTCTGGAAAGAAATGAGCACAACCTGAGATAATTTCAAACCGTTGTTCTTCATCGGCAAATTCTTCAAGTTTTCTGAGCATTTCTACAAGCCATTTGAATTTTTTATCCAAAGGAGTTTCAATTTCAAGTGCTTGCAATCCTTCTGTTACTTTTTGTTGTAACTCTGGACCTATCACCTTATTCATATTTTCAACGAGCAATCGATTCCACGGATGGATTATAAGTTGAACTTCAATCTCTCTTTTTTCCTTATCATCGACATAGTAATAAATTTCTCGTCCAAATTCTTGAGATGGATATCCATATTTGTAAGCATAACGGAACAATTTTCCATATACTTGACTTAGGTCTTCTTCTGTTCCTTTGTGTTTAATAGAAAATGTTTCAAATTTGGGCAAAATTCGGGAATTAAATTCATTAGATTGAAATTGCTCCGTAATTGGGATGCCTATTTCAACGTCATTTCCCTCAGATACTGTAGTAACATAATAAAAAATACAAAATGGAGCCCCCTCAATAAAATTCTCTGGAATATTTTCTTTTAACTTGTGAATTTTTGCGAAAATCTCTGCTCTAGAATTTATCGTTGTACGAATCGATATTACTTTTTGAGGGGGGTGTACCGAGAAATGAATACCGAGTTTAGTTGCTTCCATAATTGATCATTTTGTAGTTATTTAGTCATTTTTAGTAATTTTATAACAATAAAGGTTACTATAGTTATAAAAAAATATTATGTTATTGTGCGTATTCGTTGTACAATTACAATAACGAGAGATGTGCTACCAATATACTAACCCCACAGATAGATAACTTTAGGGAAGGTTCATCCCGGTCAATAAAAACAAGAGATGATTTAGTGATCATTCTGTCATCCGATATACCGGTTACATGATAAAAGAACCTTGAGATCCAAACAAAATAAATAATCCAAATATAAAGAATATGTATGAAAAAGTGGAAGGAGTTCTTGGATATTAATATTAACTTAGATCCAAATTCGTTGAAAAAAGAATTAGAGTCCATTCCTGGAATCAAAATACTGAATCAACTTTATGATTCAATCACAAATGAAATTCATCTCGATTTTAAATTCGAGGGATTCCGGTTTTCCCTTCATAATCCATATGGTGGAGGATATGGGTATTGGTTTTTTTATAAAATTCGAAGAAATAAGCCTGAAATCACTAAAAAATTAGAAAAATTGCTTAAAAACCATTTTCAAGAAAATTAAGTTCATTTATGTACTGAATCTTTTTAATAAATTAAATAATTAACGATATAATAATTCACTTAATTCGGTTTTTTTTATATTCAAGTAATTTTAAGAAAGGATAAAATCAAAAAAGGGAAGCCTACTGTTGAATCTTAATAGAATGATAATTTTAATAAGCTAATTAATCGTACGCACCCTTAATTTTTATTATTATAAATTATTTCATACTGCATTTCGTCCAACTTTAGATTGTATTTAATTACATCATTCTTTTGCATATTGGAACACAAATAGGAATTCTTACTCTTACTTAAAAACATTTAAAAGATTTTAACATGAATTATTTTCGTTTAATAAATAGGTGGATTGTTGTCATCCATCAAAAATTAATTCCAACTTGCTATTTTGGAAAATATTAAGACAGAGAAACATATTTAAACTAAAATATCTCTAATAGAATTAAAGAGAATTTAGAAAATAACCAAATATTAAATTATAGAAGGAGTTAGAAACTACATTATTTGAAGAGGTATAGTTAAAACCGATGCAAGAAAATAAGATACAGTCATTTTTAAGTTCCACATCCTCCAAAAACTTGAGCGTGCCCCATTTATCCGCATTGAATAAAGAAAACTCTGTTGCGATTTTCCCAAAAATTACAAATATAAAACGCATAGGATTCGTATTCAATGCACGTCCTGATGAAAATATGCCTTCTAGTGATAGTTTAACTCTGGAGTATGATGAAGTTGACACCATAGAAGGTATTAAATCCGCTTTGGAATCAGGTGGATTCGATGTTGAACTTTTACCTGGGAATCATGATATAATTGAAGTGCTTAAAATTCATCCCGTGGATTTTGTTTTTAATATTGCTGAAGGTCTGCGAGGAGAATCTCGAGAGTCTCATATACCTGCAATTCTTGAAATGTTAGGTATTCCATATACAGGATCAGGTGTATTGACTCAAGCATTAACCTTAAGTAAAAGCCGTACAAAAGAAATATTGGGGTATTACCGTATTCCGACTCCTAAATATCAAGTGTTTAGAAGATCCCAAGAGCGACTTGCATCTCAAATGAAATTTCCCTTAATAGTGAAACCGGATGCACAAGGATCAAGTGCTGGAATTACGAATGATTCTGTTGTATATTCATCAAAAACATTAAAACGCCAAGTTCATCGTACTCTGCATGAATTTGGAGAACCAGTGCTTGTCGAAGAATATCTTACGGGAAGAGAATTTACAGTTGGATTAATTGGTAATAATCCTCCATTTATCTTACCAATCATTGAAGTAAATTTTAATCATCTTCCTCCAGATTTTGCAAAGATCGATTCATATGAATCGAAATGGATGTATGATCAACCTGGAAATGGAGTAAATCCGTTAATCTGTCCGGCAAACATTACTCAAACTCTTCGAAAATCAATGGAAAGACTAGCACTAAAAACTTTTAAGGCATTGAATTGTGTGGATCTATGTCGTATCGATATCCGGTTAGATAGACATGGAAATCCAAATATCTTAGAAGTTAATGCATTACCTGGATTAAATCCCAATCCAGAATTCCATTCAAGATTTCCTTACGCATCAAACGTCGCAGGTATTTCATATAATGATATGATTCTTTTCATTTTATATGCAGCCTTACGTCGCTATAATCTCATAACATAAGAAGTGGAGGGGAAGGGTTGAAAATTGGTATTTTATACAATTTTGTTGATATTTTAGAGAGAGGTATTGAGTTAGACAAAATTGCAGAAAATGAGAGTTTATCTGTTGTAGATCATATATATGCAGCACTTGGAGATTTTCACGAAGTAATTCCTCTTCGAATCTCCCCTGCGATACTAACAGATATTGCTAGTGCGAATTTTGATATGATCTTTAATGTGTGTGAGGGCATAGGAGGAAATGTAGCTGCTGAAGCTCTCGTCCCCGCCGTACTTGAAGTTCTTGGTATTCCGTACACAGGATCCGATCACCTGACATTAGCGTTATGTCTTGATAAAGCTCGAACTAAGCAATTATTGATAGCTAATGGGATTCCAACTCCTAATTATGTAATAGCTCCGAATAATGAGGATATATCAATCAATGAGTTGGGATTTCCGTTAATTGTGAAACCTCTCAAGGAGGATGGTAGTATAGGTATAACATCACAATCTGTAGTGATGGATGATTCTCATCTCTATCATCAAATTAAAAAAATCCATGATCAATATAAACAACCAGCATTAGTGGAGGATTATATTGAGGGTAGAGAAATTAATATTGCTCTTTTTGGAAATGAGTCAAATCTAAAAATTCTTCCTGCTTCAGAAATTCTTTTTGATTATGATGCCTCCATTCCCCACATCGTAGATTATGAAAGTAAGTGGGTTGAAGAATCAGCTACTTACAAACTAAGTTATGCAAATTGTCCCGCAGATATTGATGAGGATTTATTGAATCGTTTAAGTTCTATTTCCAAAAAAGCATTTAAAATCACGGGATGCCGGGACTACGCCAGAATTGATTTTAGAGTTTCTGATTCAGGGGTCTTTGTTTTAGAAGTTAATCCTAATCCTGGGATAAATATTGACAGCGGATATGTGAGGTCTGCCCAAGTTAATGGCTGGACTTATAAAGATCTGATATTTAATATACTAAATCTCGCATTCAAAAGATATGGCAGACAATTTCCCATTACCCAAGAAAGTCAACAGAAGATTCAACCCTACTATCAATCCTCTCGTTTGGATTATTATCCTGTCACCTACTCTCATATAGATGATCTCTTTTCTTGGTTTAATAATCATTCAATTAACCGTTACATGGCAGATCCTGAAGCTTATGTATCAAAGGATAAGTTAATCACTGACTTTCTACTACATCCCGCAAACTCAGCTTCAACTGGTATTGCATTAATGGTTTATGATCGCTCGTCTCAGATTCCTATTGGATATGGAGCAATTTATGATACATCATTATGGAATCAAACTGCGGAAATTTCTTATCTGATTGGAGATACTAAATTCTCCCATATGGGATATGGAACCGAAATCGTTCAAACACTGGTATTCATTGCAACAGAAATATTACATTTCTATCGCTTGGAAGCTACTGTTACGGAAAAAAATTTAGCTTCTTGGAACATTCTTGAAAAAGTAGGATTTCGAAGAATAGGAAAACGTACACATGCTCATTTACTTAATGGGTATCGATATGATGATTTCATATATGAGTATATTCACACTGATGAATCTCTTTAATGCCTTCTTTTAAAAGTACATATTGAATCAGCTTAGAGTTGAAAAAAATAGAGAATTTCATCAACATATCCATCCCCATTTCGATTTTTAAAACCCCCAGGAAGGCAAGCATATTGTATGAATCCCATTTTTTCATAGAATTTACGAGCAGAAATATTATTTTCCCATGTTTCCACCAAAATCATCGAACCTCTATGTCCCTTAATCCATTCCTTAATATAATCAAAAAAAATTTGACTCAAGCCTGTTCCTCTGTACTGCGGTGCGGTAACTACTGCATATAACCTGTAACGATGATCTGTAAAACTACTCAAACCTTTTTCTATAGTAACAGTAGCAATTAATTCTCCTTCGATTTCAGCCACCAATCGCTTTCGAAACTGATGAGGATCGTCAAACCATTTGTCCCCTTCTAGAACTGATTGCAGATTTTCTTCATATGAATCCATTTGATTGAATAAATGAATTACTAATTTTTTGGGATCATTATCAAAGTCATATTCTCGAAGAATTACATCCAAACCTTGAAATCGAACTTTTTTCATAGTGCTAGGTATTCTCTCATGCCACATAAATTGTCGGATTTTTCACAAACTGATTCTGAAGGACAACGGTAAAGATGTAGATAAGTTACCAGAAAATTATTCTGGTTTCTTCCAAATAAGCATAATTTTAATTCCTCGAAAGAGATAAAATCAAAAACAACAAAAAAGGCGGTGCTTTTTGTAATATTAACGGTGAGTTAAATGTTATTTCAAATTAGTACACTATGGCAAAAAATTTGGGAATGGCTCCAATCACCTTTTGGAGATCCTATAAATAAATTAGATCCTTCCTATGGTAATCTGATTAAAATTGGAGTTACAATCTTTGTTCTTCTTCTAATAGTCGTCATTAATCGATTGATTGTAGGATCCCAATTAAGAAAAGCGGTAGAACGTGGAAAAATAGATAAAACTGCCCGACAAAGTATCCAAAGAATAGTACGACTAGTCTTAGTAGTGTTTTATGTTATTCTAGTATTCAGTATGTTCGCATCCGAAGCTTCAGGTGTGGTTACTGGAATTTTTGCATTCTCTGGGGCGACCATTATTGGTTTTGCATCAATGAATACTATTGGAAACGCTATTGCTGGACTCATCATAATGGTAAGTAAGCCATTCAGAGTGGGCGATCGAGTTCGTTATCAAGATAAGCTTGCAGATATTGTTATGATTCGGTTTGTTTTCACGAAATTGAGATATCTTGATAACACAGAAATATCCGTTCCGAATCAGGAATTTCTTAATACGGGACTTGTAAACCTAGGTCAAAAAAGTCACATCACTACACGTTCAATAGTTTTTGGATTAGATTATAAATTGGATCCTGATATGGTTATTGAAGAAGTAACTAGAATCGCATTTGAAAATCCTCATATCGAAAAACCATCAGATGAAGACGCTCAAGCTTCTTCTGCAACTAGTTCAAAGATTTTGGAAAGCATTTCAAAATTAACCCTCGAAAGTCCTGAAGTTGAGTTAAACCTTAATCCGAAAGTGCATATAACCAAATTCTTAGATTACGCAGTTGAATATACATTATATTATAAAGCACGCGTAGAAGTTGGGTTCCGTACAGAAACAGAAATACGAAAAGCTTTACTGATCTGGTCACAAGAAAACGGTTACGATTTATCAACCACCGTACAAATAAAAAACATATAAAATAGGATTGAGAGAAATCCTATTTTTCTTTAATTTTTTCTGGTTTTTTAAGAAATACCAAACTTATTCGTGCCACTGCCAAAACTATCATTGTATAAGCCAGTAGAATAATCTGCAAAGAGATGTCTGGAATAATTGGAACAACATTTAAGTTTGTTAACGTAATTAAAATGGAAATTACAATACTTGTTACTCCTGCAACGATAATGAAAATTCTATACCATATAGGATATAATTTTGCTTGGATTCCCCTATAGAATCTAGATAAACCTACTATAATCAATGCAATTGATGCTAATACAACTAACCAAGCTATTGATACAGCTGGAAATCTCAAATCGATGATACTGATTGCCAATCCAACTCCAAGAGCAACGAATCCACTAAATATCTTTGTAAATCGAACAGATTTAGACATGTCTTCTTGTCCTAATCCAACAAATATTCTCGCAATACCTAATATTGCCAGTGATAATGCAATCATAAGAACGAAAAAATCAATAGCTGCAGCATCGTCCAGCAAAATCCATAAAGATGCTCCAATGATTAAGAGACCACTAATAAGATTAACTATCTTAATAGTTATCAATTTTTTTTCTTTTTTTTCAGTTGTCAAGATGGTATCCTCCTTAATGGATAAACTAATTATTCAATTTCGAAATAAAAAAATATATCGTAGAATTTTGACTTAAAAAAAACCATTTGGAAAAAATATCTAGACCAAATCTTGGAGTGTAATGTGTATTGCAAATATTAGGCTTAGAACGATTAAGGGCATACTTAAAAATACGATAAATGGAATGAAATCCCCTAAATACACGAAAATAGCAACCAATGCAATAAATAGAATCCAAGCGCTAATAGATTTTATTACTGATATGAATCCCATTTTTTTGGTGATACCTCTATGCTTTACGGATTTAATTGGCTTCAATTAAAAACTAAATGAAACCCTGCTAATGAAATCAAGCTGACTTATAAACATATGGGCAGTCTAATTCTTCCAATCCATATTTCGCTGGATTTAGTAGATTTTAATCTAAACTTATCTCACTTTTATCCATATCAATAAGTTTTTCAAGTTTATTGAGATATTTCTGAACAGAGCTGATATTTACATCACTAACGTCATTTATTACCTCATTATCAAAGAATAATGCAATATTGCTATCCTCTCCTAGTTTTAGGATAATTATTATATGCTCCTTAGTTTCAAAAATGATCTTCAAATAATCGTTTGATGGGGTATCATAACAATTAAGGCTTGCTTTAAACATTTGAATAATATCACTTAGTTTCGCACAAACAGCTGGAACATTTGTTTTCTCCGAGAAGGATGATTGGAAAACAATTCCGGTATTATAAAACATTATATAATCTAATAATCCCGGTAATTCATTCTTGATCTTGTTGAGAGTTTTTATAACCATGATGTTTTCTCCTATTTCGATATTTATTTTTAATTTGTATAACGATTTGTGGTTTGAATTTAAAAATTGAAAACAGTCCAAATATTATGAGGAATCCGGCAGAAGCAAATATACCAAATATCCAATTTAATAAAAATCCATAAAAAATCGTTACTAAACTTAACTGAAAAAAGGTAGCAATAAACCCAATTTTCCAAAATTCTTTCATCCGTATCGGACGTTTGTTTTTACTCGCAATATTCATAACTAAGATATTATCTCCCATTGGTGTAAAGTTGTCTCCCCAATTTGCACCGATTGCTAGAGAATAATATGCGAGTTTTCGATAAGTTTCTGAATATCCCACTGTAATGGACGATATTGCAGGAAGGAGAACTTTCGTGATAGGAATATTATCAATGGTTGCACTTAGAAGGCCAGAGATCCACATTATTGATAGAATAGTAAGTAAAATATTATCTCCGGTTAAGTTCCCGAGAAAAGTTCCCAAAGTTTGTAAAATACCAGTGTATTCAATGGATCCTGCAACCATAAATATCCCCATTAAATAAAACAGTAGTCCGACATCAATCTCCCCTAAAATTTTATCTATATCTTGACTTGCAATAAATATCAGCAGAATTGCTCCAGAAATTGCGATAATATCAGGCGGGATTAAATCAGATGGAATCGTGACAAATAGAACAAAAACTAGTAATAGAATAATCGATGATTTTAAGAGTAGACTTTTGTTTGGGATCATACTTGATGGAGATAATTCTTTTAGAATTTCAATATTCTCTCGTGGTACATGAATGTTCTTGCCGTAAATAAAATAGAACAGCCCCACTGTTAATATAAAACATCCTATTGATATTAGTCCTACATTTAGAAAAAATTCATTAAATTCGATCCCGCTACTTCCTGTAATCATAATATTAGGAACCGAGGAAATGGTGAAAAAAGTACCTCCTATGTTCACTAACACTGCTTGAGTTATAATAAAGGGTTCTGGGTCGATATTTAATATTCTTGTCACAGTAATCGTCAATGGGATGATTATCATCACTGTGAGAATATTATTAATAATTGCTGAAGTTAGGACTGTGACTGTACATAAAATTAAAAGTAATAAATCTGGACGATTAGCGGTGCGTAAAATAAGTTTTAACGACACATACGTGAATAACCCCGAAGCATGGCAAATTTGAACGATGAGAGAAATTCCAAATATTAAGAACAATGAATGAGTATTCACAAATCCATCTTCTGACGTTCCAAAAATGAATCCAACAAAAATTGAATAAGGTTGTTTCTCTATAAATGTTAGTGTAAAAAAACAAATCACCGCTCCACAAAGTGTCAATAAGATACGGTTAACTTTCTCTAGCATTAATAGGACTACGATGACGAAAAATACTGATATGATTATCACTGTT
>JAEOUK010000434.1 GCA_016839385.1 Promethearchaeota archaeon | reverse complement strand
ATTTTATAATTAACCAAAAACCATCTACGATTTTAGTTGGTGGAACGACTGGGGGACGGAGTATAGCTCCTCGAGTTGCAGCTAGGATTCATACGGGTCTAACTGCAGATTGTACTCGTTTGGATATGCAAGAAAACACCGATTTAGACCAGATTCGTCCTGCATTTGGAGGTAATATCATGGCACATATTCGAACTCCTAATCACCGACCCCAATTTGCCACGGTTCGATATAAGATCTTTAATTCTTCTGCTTGTATTCCATCTGATGACGCAAAAATTACTATTTGCGATATTAATCCAGAAAAACTTACATCAAACATCATTATTCATAATATCGAACCAATTCCTAAAGTCAAATCCATTGAAGATGCTGATATCATATTAGTTGCAGGACGAGGTGTGAAAAAACAAGAAGATTTAGTTATGATTCAAAATTTAGCTGTTTCGTTAGGTGCACACCTTGCAACAACTCGTCCCTTAATTGAAGCGGGTTGGGCAGATCCAAAGAACCAAATAGGCTTGAGTGGTCGTACAGTCAAACCGAAGTTGATAATTACATTTGGTGTTAGTGGGAGTGTACAATTCAGAGCGGGAATGGAGAACTCTGAACTAATTATTGCAGTGAATTCCGATCCTAATGCTAACATAATGAAAATTGCACATATAGCCATAAAAGGAGATCTATACAAGATTATCCCCTCATTGTATGAAAAAATCAAGAATTATAAACCTGAACTCTGTGTTCCGGTTGATGGAGGAAATTAAAATGGGTAAGAATCCAATTATAATTAAAGATTACAATTACAATCAAGTAAAAGACGAAGATATTGCTTTTTTCGAAAATTTATGTGGAAAGAGCCATGTATATAGAAGAGATCAGATAGTGGAGGATTTTACAAGAGATGAGAAGACTCCAGAGAAGCTCTGGACCTATCCAGAGGTTATGGTAGAAATTACAAATACAAAACAAATTTCGGAGATAATGAAATACTGCTCATCTCGCAATATCCCTGTGACTCCTCGTGGCCAAGGAACAGGATTAGTCGGTGGGTGTATTCCTATATATGGAGGACTACTACTTAATATGAACTCCATGAACAAGATCATAGAATTGGATGAAGAAAACCTTACTCTTGTTGTAGAACCCGGTGTTTTAATTATGGAGATTAAATCTCATGTTGAAGACAAAGGGTTGTTCTATGCTCCATTCCCTGGTGAGAAATCAGCAACTATTGGAGGAAATATCTCGACTAATGCAGGTGGTATTAAAGCTGTAAAGTATGGTGTAACACGTGAATGGGTTCGTGGTCTTGAAATTGTTCTTCCAAATGGGAAGATTATAGAGTTAGATGGAGATTTGGCCAAGAATTCGTCGGGATATTCATTGAAAAATCTAATTATAGGTTCAGAAGGTACTCTAGCAATCATCACAAAAGCATGGTTAAAATTAATCCCTCAACCTAAATACATGATATCCCTGCTTGTTCCATTTCCAAACTATGAATCTGCAATTGAAGCAGTTCCAAAGATCATCATCAAATCCAAGGTTCTCCCCACTTCTTTGGAATTCATGGAGCGTGATGTTATCCTTGATGCGGAAGAATATCTAGGTAAAAAATTCCCAGATAACACTTCTAATGCGTATCTTCTAATATCTATGGATGGCAGCGATAAGCAAGCAATCGAAAAGGAATATGAGGCTGTAGCTGATGTGTGTCTTGAACTAGGTGCTCTAGATGTATTTATTTCTGACACTCCCGAACGTCAGGATTCTATTTGGGCTACAAGAAGTGCCTTCTTGGAGGGTATTAAAGGCTGCACAACGGAAATCGATGAATGCGACGTTGTTGTCCCCAGAAGTGAAATCGCAAGGTTTCTTAAATACACTTTAATTCTTCAAAAAGAACATAATATTCGTTTGAAAACGTTTGCACATGCTGCCGATGGAAATGTACACGTTTATGTGCTAAAAGATCAGCTCGGACAAGAAGAATGGGAAGGAAAACTCTATGCTGTTTTGGATGCACTCTACATCAAAGCAAAAGAACTTGGAGGTAATGTTTCAGGAGAGCATGGAATTGGATTATTGAAAAAACGGGATTTAATGCATCAACATCAAACAGATCCAGCAGTACTGCGACTAATGAAAGAAATAAAGAAAATATTCGACCCAAAAAATATCTTAAACCCGGGTAAAGTAGTAGATCAAGATTAGACCGGCAACAGTTGAAGACACTACAAATTCTACACCATCACTCCAGAAATAAGAGAAGAAATGAAAGTAGAACTGAAAAGAAGAAAATCTGAAGAATAATCCTTCAAGTAATTCTTTTTTTATTTTCACTTGACGATATAGAATTTATGGTCGGAATACAAGAACCTGAAGCAGATCAACTTTCACTCGAAGAATTATCTAAAGAGATACATACTGCTGAACTCAAATTAGAACAGCTTCAACAAGAATATCTTTCTCGAACGGGAGTCCTACCTCCTCGCACTATTCAAGACAAAGAATGGCAATGGACAATTTATATGACTTTAGGGATTGCTTATATCACCTTTATCACATATTTTTTGGGAATAAAACAATCGGGGAGAGGAGAAGGATTTTGGATTCCGGATTTTCTCTATAATGCGGAGATTCAATTCTATGGAGTATTGACAATGTTTGTGATTTTTGCAGTAGTCACTGTTCAAAATCGACGTTTGCGAGGGTACCAAGCTCTTGGATTGTTATTAGGATTTTGGTGTGCACATTGGTTTCTCTATGACTGGATTTGGTGGGCAATGGAGTTCGGTTTCGGGCATGAGGATATTTTATTTTGGATATCCGAGTTTTATTCCCCCCTACTTATCGAAAAACCCCCCATGTGGTTATTTCTAACTTTAGCAGTGTTTGGAGTTGGTATGTCAGTGTATACCTTTACAGTGCCAGATAATTACAAAAAATTGATTCCAACTGTGATTTGGCTGTATGCAGTATACATGAATGGTTTAGTGTGCGCTATGATAGGATTAAGCACACCAATAGCTCTTGTAATTGGTTTGATTTTTGTTACTCTATCATTCAGTTTGAGTATTTATTTTGCTGTAAAGAAAGTAAAGGATTCCACAGGAATAAACAAAAAAACTTTAACTTCATTACCTGATGAAGCACCTTTTCCAATATTGAGGAAATACTTTTGGTATATTTTTATTTTACTGGTGTTAACAAGTTATATCTTATCTATTTTCATCCCGTTAGCCGGACTGTTCGTCGGAATGTTAACATGGTATATCATACCCAGTGTGAAATTCATAATAAATGCGACATCGTTCCAAAAATTATCTCGCACGAAAAAGTTCATAGTGATAATTTCAGTTATCGTGGGTATTTCGTTTATATCTTTATTCCTAACATTAGCTATGCCAATTTTACGCTAGTTTTCCAATCTCAATATTCATCTATATACTTCTTTTTGTTGAGTAAGAACAATATCAAGACAGTTTTTACTCCTATAATTCAAGTAATTTCATTCCAATATTGAAAAATTTTTTGTGATTGATTGCATCATCCAACCAGTCTGCCACAGAAACGCCTTGCTCATTTTTCGTATATACCCATTTAAATCGAAATGCAGTATGCACTGTTGAATCGTCTTTTCTCTTATGATTCAACGCACTAATGTAATAATAATAGTCAGGAATTTCCTTCAGGAGAGTTATATGAGTCTGTACCAAATACTTATAGAACTCCTCTAACGCAGTTTTAT
>JAEOUK010000077.1 GCA_016839385.1 Promethearchaeota archaeon | reverse complement strand
GAGCAAATTATTGTAGAGCAAGCATTAGACATCGATGAATCAAAAAAGAATATTATAACATTACTGCGATTCAAACGTTACAATAAAAAAGGGGATCTACTATCACTAGAAAATAGTAAGTGGTATTCCCATTATCGCACTTATGATCATTACGAGAAAATCATCTCTGAGTGTGGTTTGGAATTGGAAAACGTGGTTGGCTCTTATGAAAATGGACCAATTAATGAAAATTCCCAATTAATATTTCAAATACGAAGAAAAATTGAGTGAAATGATTGAAAAAGTTCTAGTTACAGGAGCTAATGGATTCTTAGGAACCAATATAGTACACGCATTATTAGAATGTGAAGAATTTAATTATGAAGTTCGAGCTTTTGGTTTAGAAAAGGATTCAACTAAATATATTAAACACGATAGAGTAGAAATTGTTCTAGGCGATGTACTGAATATTGATGATGTAAATGGGGTGGTGAAAGAAGTAGACTACATAATTCATTCCGCTGGGGATACTAGTTTCTGGAGTAAACGATTTAAAATCCAGAGAAGAATCAATATTGAAGGAACTCGAAATGTTCTGGAAGCTGCAATTAAAGAAAAAGTTAAACGATTAGTTCACACTGCGACAATTGATACAATCGGTATAAATCCTAATGGATTAACGGATGAAACATGGACCGAATTTACATATGCTGGAACAGGAAATGTATATGCTGAAAGTAAACGAGTTGCAGAAAAAATGGTATTATCTTACGTTGATAAAGGATTGATTGATGCTATAGTGATAAACCCCGGATCTATGATAGGTCCATTTGATCATACGCTGCAATATGGTAGACTTTTTGGAGAACTTCAAAGAGGAGAAGTCCCTGGAATTCCTTGTGGAGGAGTATCGTGGGGGCATGTCACTGAAGTTGCAAAAGCACATGTTACTGCACTTAAACATGGAAGAGTTGGGCATAAGTATATTTGTGCTGGAGAGAATGTTTCGTATGAAGAAGTGTTTAAGGAAATCGCGAATATTGTAGGAGCGAAAAAAATACCTAAGATTGTATTTCCTAAGTGGTTACTAGTTCTTTATGGAGCGCTTTGTGAATTTGCATCATTTTTCACAAATAAACCACCAGAGATAAATCCCGGTCATGGACGATACATGAGTATGTTCCCGCAGATGGATTCTTCGAAAGCAGAAAAAGAATTAGGTTATCGTGTTATTCCTGTTGATGCGATGATCAAGGATGCGTACGATTGGTATATAGATAATGGGTTTTTAGAAAAATAAAAAAATAAAACTATTTCTTGAGTTTCCAAAATGATTCGTTATCTTTTTCTACAATTTCTATTAATTCTTCTTTAAATAATTCCTGTAATTTGGCTGCTAGTAATCGAACTCCCGCTTCATCTTCTATATCAAATTCCGCGATCAAGTCCTCAAATTCGTACATTTCTCCATTTGCAAAGACATCAAGGATGTTCTTCGTAGTAACGATTTCTTCATAGTCGGCGGGTGCTTCTTCAGTTTCACCATTTATTAATCCAACTTCTTCCATTTCGGAGATTAATTTATCTATATCAATATCTTCAAGTTCCTCAGTTGGGATTATAGCAGGTTCAGGTTCTGGAGGTGGAGTATATTCATGTCCTCGCACTGAATCGACTGGAACTGCTGCTTTATTCATCATTTCATCTAAGACTTCAGTCATTCGTTCCACGTATTGTTTTCTACGTGATGGAAAACCGAATAATTGTACAGTACGTAAAAATAATTCATCTCTATCTACGCTAACGCTATTTGAAATGATCAATTGCATAGCATTATTTAATTCAAGATCCGATATTTGATGAAACTTGCGCACTCCGGCAGGAATTCGAACTAAATTTGTATCATATTTCTTTGGGTAGAAGAATTCACCAACCATTTCCATGGAATCAAACAAATCTTCCATTTTATCTTTGATATTCTCTGTTATACGTTTAAGACCAAAATAATCTTTTATCCGTTTTTGAAGCAATTCCCAATGGATTGGACCTTCAGTCTCGATAATTTCTTTCATAGCTTTTAGTCGATTTGGCTTTTTGTTGAAGTCCTCAGGTGGAAGTATATTAATCAATGTAAATGGTTTATAATCAACTACGTTGGGTTGCTTGCTATATTGTGAACGGAATTTGTCCACTGAGTTTTGTTCTTTACCTGGTTTTGGTACTTCATGAGGAGTTTCTTCCTTAATTGTGAATTCCACGTCAATTTCATCACTTTGAATTTCTAACGGTTCTGCATCTTCTAGCGGTATTGCCAGGGCTGCTACTTGTTCTTCTTGAACTTTTTTAATTCTTTCTTCGATATAATCTACAATTTTATTAGGATCACTAAAATAGAGAGGAGAATATACATGAATATATTCATCCCATCCTAAACTCCTTAAAACACTTGCTCGAATTCGTTCACGATCTCGAGCTTGTTCAGTTCGTTCATAGGAACCCCCATCACATTCCAAACCTATTATATATTGATAGGGATAATCTGGATGAACAATTGCCAAGTCTATCTGAAACTTACTTTTTCCTACACGTTGATCAACAACATATCCACGCTTTTCTAGTTCTGATTTTAGGGATTCTTCTAAAGCACTTGGAGGAATCTGAATGTCAATTGCAGTTTCCATGGAATCAACAGTTAAACGGTTAGTTCGAGCAAATTCTAGATACTCAATTAACCGATTTAGACCAATGCTAGTTGATTTTGAGATGTCTGCTTCATAAGGCATGAAAGAACAGAATATTTTTACATGATATCGTGCACGTGTAATGGCTACGTTTAAACGACGTTCCCCACCGGCCTTATTTACCGGACCGAAGTTAATTACCATTTTCCCCTCATTGTCCTTTCCATAACCTATACTAAAGATTATGAAGTCCCGCTCGTCTCCTTGCACATTTTCTAAATTCTTGATAAATAAGGGTTCTTCATCATAAGACTTCACAATATCCTCGAGATCGGGATTATTTTTGTAGATTTTGTCCAGAGATTCAATAATAGCTGTCTGCTGTGCTTCAGAAAAAGCGATAACCCCTAAACTATAATGTGTTTTATTCTTTTCATTCATCTCATAATGTTTAATAATATATTGAGCTACTATATCCGCTTCGATTTTATTTCTGCGAGTCCGTGCTCGATCGTACTCTCCGTTTTCTACATAATGATATTCAATTGCAGAAATGGAAGTAACATCATCACCCTGAGTTCCTTGCTTCACTACATCCGGGAATGTATACAAGTTATTATCATAGAAATGGAAGTTTGAAAAAGCGATTAATCCCTCTTTCTTCGATCGATAATGATAGTTCAACATGATAACAGGTAGCCCAATTCCAGTACACTCTTCCAAAATTGAATCAAATACATCCGTATCGAGGTCATCAAATGTTTCGGTCAAGTTTGCAGCAAAGAACTTTGTGGGTGGTAGTTGTTTTTCATCACCCACGACAATGAGTTGTTTTCCACGCAATATTGCCCCGACAGCATCTTCTGGGCATACTTGAGATGCTTCGTCGAATACGACAACATCAAAGAACTTCGCAAAATTCTCGATTGGTAAGTATTTCGCAACCGACAAAGGACTCATCATAAAACATGGTTTAAGACGGGTGACTAGATTTTTTGTCAATGATAAAATAGTTCGAAGGGGTTTGATATTTCTCTTTTTTGCCATTTCCCTTGCAAGAATACTATATTCAGATGAATGGATCCCATCTGTAATCCAGAATTGACTTGGGCGTTCTTCAAATAATTTTTCACATAACCGATAGCGATTTAATTTGATGCAGTCTTGGTCTAATTCGATAAATTTTGACTTTATTTTGCTTATATATTTATCATTAAATGCTGTTAAATTCGAGAATGTGTCCATCCCATTTATGATCCAAGCATGAATGAAAGATTTTATGAACATATCATAAAGTGGAATGTCTTCTTCTAAGATAGGATTATTCCGGAGTTGTAAAATAAAATCTTCAACATTCATACTCCGCAATTCCTTTAGAATTAATTGAACTGTTAACCATCCATCAAAATCATTAATCTTAGTAAGCCAGTATTTGGCGTTATTCCTTACAGATTCTAAAAGCCAAATATTTGTTTGTGGTTCATTTAAAGGAGAATTTACTAGTAATGGCTTTAGTTTTGATTTTAATTTCTCTATCTTATCGAAGGTTGCAGTCAGAGCATCCAGTACTTCATGAATCCCAAAATAGGAGTCTTTCACTTCCATCTGATATGTTTTTAGAAAATTCTGTATATTGAGAGCATGTTCTTGCTCATTAAGATTAGATTTTTCCCGGAGAATATGTTTCAGTTCTCGTTTCGCAGTTTTATAAGCTGCTCTTCCTTCACGGTGCACAATGGGATTTGGATTGAATTTCAATACATCTTCTGTATAAATTCTAAAAAAATCTAAAATCTCCTTTAATTCTTCCTGAGTATTGATATTTTTCAAGCCAAATCGTTCAGTAAATTCAGAGGATTTTATTGTAATACGCAAACAAAGGTTTTCTATTTCGCGCAAATCATCATATAGTTCTGCTTTCATACCTAGTTTATATTCTAGTAATCCAGATGTTGCCCAAGGATTACTATCGTAATGCTGCAATACTTCCCGTTTACTATCTAATTGCTCCAGTAAATCTTCAATTTTAAATAGCGCTTCATCTGTAAAATCTAAAGGTCTTCGTAAAATCGTTGTAATTAATGGGAGTTGGTTAAGTTTTTGATATTCGCCTATTTTTTCAAAAAGACTGTCATTTGCTGCTCCTAGTTGTGTGTGAATATTCTTTACATACTCATTCAATCTCATACGTTGGGTTTTAAGTTGTTTATATTTGGACCTTTTATACGTTCGAGGATTTAATTCACATGCAATGGAGCGACTAATTTGATTGAGAACATCCATTTTATTACTTTTTTCTGAATGCAGTTCTAAACAAAATTCTCCCACTCCACATTTATCCAACCGCTTTTTAACGACATCAAGGGCTGCACGTTTTTCTGCTACAAACAATACTTTTTTTCCAACAGCTAAACATTCGGCGATAATATTTGAAATAGTCTGGCTTTTACCCGTGCCAGGTGGACCACGGATAACCATCGATGCACCTTTTTTTGCGAAAGTTATTGCTTTAAATTGGCTGGAGTCACAATCTAAAATATGAAAGGAGTCTTGTGGTTCTGCTTCGTCTGAATATAATGTTTCATCGGGAATGTTCTTAGGATCTTCCAAATATCCAGACCCTTCTGCTATAGCACGTAGAATTCGATGATTCCAAATCTCGTCAGTATTCGATTCTAAGTCTTGATACATAGTATTTTTTGCAAAAGAGAATAATCCCACGTAGGTGCGTTCATAAAGCTCCCAATCTTTATATTTTCCGATAACGTTTCGAATATTTTCAATGTATTCCGGTAATGAGTTGCTTGTAAAGGATTCCGGGAACTCAGGTAATGTAGTATTGTAATCTTTCTTGAATTTTTCAGCTAAAGAGGGATTTAATACAACCTCATCCTCTTGAATCTGCAAACGATAATCATCCAGTATACGTTTCCGATAAAGACGAACTGGTATAAATAATAAAGGAGAATAAACAGGACGTTTTTGATTATCAACATCGTACCATTTCATCAATCCAAAAAATAAGAATAAAATATTCACACCTTGTTCTTCAAATGATGTTTTCGCACGTCTTTCTATCTTTTTCATTAATCTCTGAAGAAGTTTGTCAGATGTTTTTGTTATTAGAAATCTTCGGTTTGCCTGAGAAATTTTTTCTTTTATAGCCTCATTGTGCAATTCATTTAAGCGTTTTTTATAATCTTCATCAGTTTCATCAATTTCTTTTAGGACTGCTGCTGGTTCAAAGACAGGAGGAAAAATAAATCTTTTATCCTTGATCACAAGTTCATTAAAAAGCCAGTACATATGTGGGTGAATAATTTCAATAGCGTTACGAGAACCGGGTTTAAAGTAAAGCTGACGATTCCTGTGACTCATATCAAGTAGATTCTGCTTCCAAACGGTAAACTTGTCTCGGAATTTAACCGATCCGACTTTTTGAATTCCACTCATTGTTTTCTTATCCAATTACAATTATACGATTAATATGAAAAG
>JAEOUK010000433.1 GCA_016839385.1 Promethearchaeota archaeon | reverse complement strand
GTATAAATGATTTCATCATTAATTTTATAATATAGATACATATCATCTGTTTTTAGACCCGATTTTAGCAGAAAATCCATGGATATCCATGCATCTACAACATTTCCCCGAGGTACTGTGATTTCTTGATAGATTCCGCTTTCATCAAATTCATAATAGGTAAAGGAATCTCCACCAGCATCTACGCCGTTCATGGATATTTTTACGGCAGAATTGTTTGCAAATCGATCTGCAGTTGCATCCATTCTGCTGATATCACTAGCATACCCATAGGAAGTCCAGTTATTCATATTGGATTCAAAAATTGAACCCGTATAGGTTTCGAAATAATCAATATAAAAATGTCCATGGATGAAATTATCCGTTTTCATACTTACTTTTAGTTCTGAAGCAGCATACCACGGAGTTAGTACATCCGTATACGTTCCCGAATATTTATCCAATTGTAATCCTTCTTCATAATTAGTCTCTTGATTCCAAATATACAAATTATCAAACCATCCTTGAACGGTTATATTGATAAAATGCAAACGCATATAATCTGCTCCAGTTCCGTCAAACAAATGAATAATATCCACAATTCTTTCGTTAATTCCGTAAACAAATCCAAAAGATTCGTAAATTCTAGAAGAAGCACTGATTCCAACATCGCTCCCCATACCACCATTTGTTATCCAATTCCGTTCATCCACAATATTGGTTATATTTGCTGAATATCGATATCCTTCCCATCCATTTGTTTCATCCATTGGAAATTCTGTTAGTTGAGAATCATATTCAGGATATGTGCCATTTCCAATTGAGAAGTGGGATATGTCCCTATGAATTGCGGTTTCATTCATTTCCAATGGATCTTGAGTTCCTGAATACAAGATATCCTGTTCAAAAGGAGTGGAGGTACTTGGTGTAGTATGGAATTCCTGATTTGATGCTGTATTCATAATAATTTGCGAGGACTGGTTTGCATTTGACGCAATACTTACAAGTATCATAATAATTATGAGAAATTTTCCAAAACCTCTCATTGTCATAGTCAATCCAGTTCCCCCATATAGATACCAAAACAATTGCTATTATTTATTATAAGATTAACAATACAACTTGATCTATTTAATTGCTCCCATTCACTTTGGAAATGAGAAAATCTATATGTGATAGTTATCGAACCTCAAAACACAACGATATTCATGTATTGAAACATCTTGTAACGTTTTCTGATAATCACTGCAAGATTGGGTTAATCTTTTTTGTCAATATTAATAGAAATAAGGTTCTGTTGTAATTCTTGCGAAGAAATATAGATTTGGGATTAAGAATCGATCGTTGGACTAGTAAATCGAGTTATTTATCTTATTATATTTTCACTATTGACTGTGTAATGAAAAGGTTGTTCTCCTTATTTGAATAATTTTTGAAGCAAACCCTCTTCCTTCTTCACATTGCATTTCTCTTTGATGCGTTGTATTCTTTTCTCATAAGAATTACCACTCCACCTCGGATATTTTTGATCGTAACATATCTTACAAATTGCTGTATTATGAATCTCAGACATGATACCTAACATTTTAGTTTCTTCATATTTACCCATAAGAAGTTCTCCAAGATACCGAACTTTTGAAATTTCTTTACCACATACAGTGCAATAATGATTTCGGATTTTTAGTCCCTTAGCAATCATTAGATCCGTAAATTTATTTTCCGAGATGGGTCTTTTTTGATAAGAAGGGGGAGAAGGTGCCTTTTCGTGAGGTGGAGGAGTAGAAGAGGTAGAGGGAGGAGTAGAAATAGTGGTAGAGGGAGGAAAAACAGCTCAAAATCGTGCAGAAACTATTAATAAGGTGACTTCATGCGTATCGAAAAAATTTTCTACTATTCCCGCCTTTTCTAAATTTTTATTCACGGTCATGCTCTAATACAATAATTTCCATTATTATTGGTAAATATATTTTAGATTCTTCACATTTATCAAGCGTTTATGATGAATATTTGCACGTCTAATTGTCTAGAGTTATTACAACACTTCCGACTTTATGTCCTTTTTCTGCATAGGAATGTGCTTCAATAGATTGCTCTAAAGGATAGCTTCTATCAATAACTACACGAATTTTTTTAGAGTATATGAGATCTCTAAGAAGAACTAAATAGTCATTATTACGTGCTATTCCTGTGATTACTTTTTTCTTATCTCTCTTAGATGTCCAAAACATTTGGAAGAACAATCGGTACGTAGGAACAATATTAATGTATATCCCTTTTTCTGCTAATAGCTTCCTACATTTTCTGAATGAGCTATAACCTACTACATCAAATATGATATCATATTTTTGATCGGATTTTTTCGTGAAATCCTCTTTTGTATAATCGATTACTTTAACTGCTCCTAGAGCTCGAACTAACTCTACATTCTTCGTACTGCACACTCCCGTAACTTCAGCTCCAAAATACGTAGCCAATTGGACTGCAAATACTCCTACTCCTCCTGAGGCTCCATTAACAAGTACTCTCTGTCCACTTTGGATATTTGCCATTGTTTTTAGAAAATGTAGAGTGGTTATTCCACCAAAAGCAATAGACGCACCTTCTTCATATCTCATTGTTGGTGGCATTGTTTCTAGCGATTTTTCTGAAGCAGTAGCATATTCAGCATATGGACTATTTGCAGATCCAAAAACTCTGTCACCATTTTTGAATTTTGTTACATCTTTGCCTACTTCGACAATTTCCCCAGCAACCTCGTTTCCTGGTATTTTTTGTTTGGGTTTCCACAATCCCATCATAATTCTCGAAATCGGCCACAAAGGTGCCTTAGCACTTCGTAATCGATAATCCATTGGATTAACTGAAGTAGTATGCACCTTGATGAGTACCTGATTATCCGTAATGGTAGGTTTTTCAATTTCCTGTAATTTCAGTACATCTGGTGGTCCATATTTTGTTATGATAATTGCTTTCATAATGTATTTTCCTCCACTTCAATATGTTTTTCTAATAGTTGTGCTGTATCAACAATACATTTCTTGCACTTCTTGAACGTATCCTCTTGGGATCCTTTTCTTGGGGCCTCTTCAGTAAATAGATTCGGTCCGATTAATTCGCGGCAAATTATTGAACCATGAATTGCGGTGAATTCATCCATAAGTTGATTCGAAATACGAGTCACTTCTTGAATATTCTTACCATATTTGAGACCGAGTACCATTAGTGCACCAGTTACTGCACCACATACGTTTCCCGTTAGGTTTATTCCCCCACCAAATGCAGCGGCTATACTCATACATACGTCACTGTCAATTTTATGC
>JAEOUK010000432.1 GCA_016839385.1 Promethearchaeota archaeon | reverse complement strand
CATTCTACACAGTTTTTCATCAAGGTTCTTCATGAGTTGGGGTATATTAAAAAAAATATAAAGGTAGACGAGTTTTGTGACTTTCAATTTATAAAAGAGATTCATCCAGAACTGCATCATTATACTCTGACTATATGAAAACAAGGGAATATGGAAATGGAATTAACAGAAAATCAGATTGAACGCTATTCAAGACAAATAATATTAAAAGAAATTGGTGGGATCGGACAAAAGAAACTTTTGGAATCCACGGTAGCTATTGTGGGAATGGGGGGTCTTGGATGTCCAGCTGCGCAATATTTAGTTGGTGCAGGAATTGAAAATCTTCGAATCATAGATTTTGATGTAGTCGATATTTCCAATCTTCATAGGCAAATTCTGCATTTCACCTCAGACATTAAACGTCAAAAAGTTGAAAGTGCGTACGAAAAACTTCATGATCTTAATCCTGATGTGAATATAGAAGTTATAAACACGCAACTCTCACCTATCAATATTAAAAGCAGTATTAAAGGATCTGATTTTGTTATAGAAGGATCTGATAATCTCGCTACAAAAACATTAGTGAATGATGCTTGTATATCCTTAAATATACCATTTTCTATAGCTGGTGTATTGCGATTCAATGGTCAAATAATAACAGTTGTACCTGAAGAACAATCTGCATGTTATCGTTGTGTTTTTGGAGATATTCACGATGATTCAAACATTATGTCATGTTCACAAGCTGGAATAATTGGACCGGTATCTGGAGTCGTTGGTGCTCTTCAGGCAAATGAAGCAATCAAATATCTCCTCACTATTGGGGAATTACTTACAAACAAAATTCTCTTTGTAGATTTTCTTAAAACCGATTTTCACAAGATTGAAGTAAAAAGAAATTCCAATTGTTGTGCTTGCGGCGACAATACACGCGATTTAGTGAAAATACAAGATTTTACCAAGAGGGATAATTGTGCGGAAGAATGAAAATACAAAGTATGAAATCACAAAAAAATTAGATATTCAAGGTAGAGTATGCCCTATGACATACGTTTACACAAAATTAAGCTTGGAAGACATGAATCCAGGTGAGATATTAGAGGTTACATTGGATTTTCCTGCTGCAATTAACTCCATTCCCAAAAATGCTAAACAGCAAAATCTTGGTGAGACAATCGAAATAAAAGAAATCGCATCTCAGAAAAAAAAATGGATTATATTAATTAGAAGAATATAGTAATCCCGTTTATCTCCTTGTCTGTAATTTGCTATTCTTAAATTATGATAGGATTTTTGCATTTTCCAAATTTTTGATCTAATTTCTAGAACCATTCATTCCAAAATCTGAAATCCAGTTCAAGTAGTCTATTTTCAGTTTGGAATAAAATTATATAAATGGTAATCCCAACTATTCTCTGATTGAAATGCCAGAAATAGAAGAAATAAAAACTGCAATAGTAACAGAGTTAGCATCATATGCTAACGGCAAAGGTGAACCATATCGTTTGAAAAACGGAGTTTTTCTCCGTCTAAATGAGATCAGTGATTCAAAATATTCTGAAGGGCTCCAAGTTCTTATAGATGAAGGTTCAGTGGAATTAGTAGAACACGATCCGGATCATAATTACACAGCAGTATATTTACTGACGAGTTGGGGTAAAAATAAGTATAAGTTAAGCGTTTCAGAAAGATCTAGCTATATATCTCAAGAGACGCGTTCCGGTCCTCCAACAATTGTGCATGAAGTCAATTCTGCAGGCGTAGTTGTAAATACTCGAACTGTATCAAAAAAGGATTCAAAAAAACAGCTAATATGGGGATGCTTGGGTATTACACTTGGTGCAGTAATTATCACATTACTCATCGTTTTCCTTTGAATCAAAAATTAGTTAAAAGAACAATATACTGTGGATATTGTAGAATTACATATTCCCAACCAAAAACTCCTGATTTCCAACAGAAATGAAACTCCAATTCAAACATAAAAAACCAAAATTTTCACAATGATACTCTAATATAGTTGAATTGCAAACAAGATCAAATGGATCCACGAAAGGATTTGCAAATTAGTCTTCATTCTAATCTCGTGTTAAGGCAAACACAACAAATATATATAAGCCCAGATCCATTTTAGTGAAGAGGTTTTAATAATGGGGAAATTTCAAAGAAATTGTGTAATTTTTGTAAGTATTATAATATTAGCGGGTGCGGGATTTTTTTTGCCTATTGTTCCCGTTTTGGCGTATCCAACGTACCCTCAAACAGGTATTATTGCCATGTGGACAGGCGGTTCTCCTCCTTCAGGATGGGAGACTGTATCAACTCTTAATGGTCGATTTGTATTAGGGGCAAGTTCAGGTGATACACCTGGAACTACTGGAGGGACATCTACTCATTCTCATACATATTCAACACCCATCATTCATGGTCACGGTTATACAAGTTCTACTGGAGTGACTCATAGTCACACCTATGTGGGTGGCGGTCCTACAGCATTAGATGGATCAGATGGAACAGATATAACAACTCTTAATCCAAATTCTTTATATGGAACAAGCTCTGATACACCAACTCATTCTCATTCAGTTAGTTATACAGGGACATCAACTTGTTATACTGCTTCATCATCGCATCTACCACCCTATCAGACAGTGACGTACATTAAGAAGATATCTACTGCAGCATTATACCCAGCAGGATTAATTGTCATTTCCACAAATGGAGTGATTCCATCGGGTTGGGTTAGATGTGATGGAACTAGTGGTACTCCTGATCTGCGAGGAGATTTTCTTATGGGATCAATAATTCCTGGATCCACAGGAGGTAGTGAGACTCACAGGCATACTTATACTACGGTTCCTATTCATACACATAGCTTGAGTTACAGTGGAGGAAGTCACAATCATGGTGCATATGGAGGCACAATGACGGTTAAGGACGATGATTTACTAACTGTTGCATACGATGTGGTAACAGTTGCTTCAGGTACTACAGCATCATCTACTTACAGTCACGCCCATTCAATTCCTTCAGCTGGTAGCTCGACATGTTACACCACATATCAATCAAACTTACCTCAATATGTCGCAGTAGATTTCTTAATGAGTACATCAGCTACTGATGCACTACCCGAAGGAATAGTTGCAATGTGGGATGGGTCAGTTTCTTCAATTCCTTATGGATGGGCTTCTTGTGACGGAACATCTGGAACAACAAATTTAGTAGGTAGATTTGTTAGAGGAAGAAATAGCGAAGCAATTGGAACATTGGGAGGTTCCCAAAATCATCAACATAGCTATTCAACTATGCCTTCTCACACACATTCTATGGGTAGCACTTCCGTTTCTCATTATCATGGCTTAACTCGGTATGGTGGAATTGCAGTAGGAGGAGCACCGTTAATTGGAGACGGATTTTTGGTATACACTGCTAGTGGTACACGCTCAACCACTTCAAGTACATTTTCTCATAGCCATTATGTAAATTCTGTGGGATCATCAAGTGGAAGTACAGGTGCTACTGGACATTATCCACCGTATGCATTATATCGATTTATTCAGTGTAATGATTACGAAGCTGACGGTCCTATATTCACAAGTACTCCAATAGATCGAAACATTGAATATGGGTATTATACTGGAGAGAGTGTGTCATGGACGGCAACTGATGACCATCCTGATACATATACTGTTGAACTTTTAGGATCGGGTACCGTAGCTGGGCCTACCACTTGGGGTTCTGGTTCATCTATAACTTATAATATCCCTGATGGATTCGCAATTGGATCGTATACGTATGAAATTGAAGTACTCGACAAGTATGGAAGACCTAATACTGATACGGTGACGATATCTGTGGTAGATTCGACAGATCCTATAATCACAGGTACTCCAGCTCCATTAACCGTTGAATATGGATATACGGGACAAAGTTTTTCCTGGACCGCAACAGATCTAAATCCTGATTTTTATCAGATTGAAAAATTGGATACGGGAACTGTTGTAGGACCAACAGGGTGGTCATCTGGAGGTCTGGTTACATATAATATTCCAGACGGATTGGGAGTTGGTACTTATACCTACCTCATCACATTTCAGGATGATTATTACAACACTGATACCGATACTGTAGATTTTACGGTTGAAGATACAACAAAACCTACATTCACTGAAATTCCTGATGACATCACCGTGGAATACGGGTATTCAAGTCTAAACGTTTCATGGACTGGAACGGATCCTTATCCACTCACCTATACAGTAGATCAACTAGATGTAGGAATCGTAGAAGGTCCTTTATCATGGGCTTCTGGATCTGAAATCAACTACACAATACCTACAGGATTGGGTGTAGGAACATATACCTTCACTATGAATATTACTGATAATTTTGAAAACTATCAGACTGACAGTATGAATTTCACAGTGGAAGACACTACTGGTCCAATGATTGGGAATCCTGCAAGTGATCTTGTGGTTGAAATAGGATACACGGGACAGAGTTTCACCTGGGGTGTTACTGATCCGTATGCTTGTAACTATTCTATTACACTTGATGGAGTGGGAACAATTGTTGATTGGATACCATGGAGTTCTGGAACGGATATTGTTTATTCTATTCCAGATGGATTTAGTGAAGGTGTTTATACGTACACTCTAAATGTAACTGATGATTTTGGGAATCATGCGAATCATGTAGTCACATTAACTGTAGAAGCAGACGATACTGATCCAGTGATTACTAGTGCTCCTGATGATATTTTCGTAGAACCGGGATATTCTGGACAATCCCTGGCTTGGACGGCAACAGACCTATTCCCATCTCATTACATACTTGAATTGCAGGGAACAGGTATTGTAGTCGAAAGCACATCTTGGACATCAGGAAATCCTGTCACATATGAAATTCCGAATGGATTTAGCGCTGGTACATATATCTACACCATCACGTTCTACGATTCGCATGGGAATGAAGCTTCAGATTCTGTGACCTTCACCGTAGAAGCCCCACCTAAACCAACAATACCTGGATTTAATGTTCCAGTAATTTTAACGATAGGTGTATGTTCTATAATTGGCACTATCCTAATTGTCAAAAAGCGGTACATTCGTTAATCAACTAAAAATCACCATTTTTTTTTCATATTTTCAATAGAAATAAAAACTTCTATTCCAACTTCTTTATATGGAGATTCTCATTAGAAAGGCGACTGAAGAGGATAAACAGTCAATTATTGTATTATGGAAAGAATTGTTCCTATTTCATGAACCATTTGATGAATTTTTTGAGACGAGAGAAGATGCAGAATCTAAATGGAGCTCTTTTCTGACGACTATAATTGATCGTCAAAAGGAAGACAGCGCGTGTGTATTTATTGCTGAGGTTCAATCAACTAAATCAATAGTTGGGTATATTTTAGGAGTAATTGAGAAAAATGTTCCTGTGTTCAAAATGGAAGAAGTCGGAAACATATACGATATTTGCGTTACTGACAAATATCGACGCTTGAATGTTGGAATGAAGTTAGTTAATGAAATAAAAAAATGGTATACATCCAATGGTATAAATAGAATTCACGTGCAAGTCGCAAGTAAAAATCCTCTTTCTACATCATTCTGGAGAAAAATGGGTTTTATCACTTTTATGGAAAAAATGTATATTAAGATTTAATTTGGTGCGGAGGTAAATTCTATGCTATTCTCGCTTATAGTTTACCATGCACCCGAAAAACAATCCAAATATCAGACATACGAGTAAAAAATAATTCAATAGGGATTTCCATAAAATTTTTTGGCGTGTTTCTTCTGTTACGAGTTGTTCAGCTAATATTTGAGAATACGGAATGATTTCATATTCAATTTCTGCACCACCCCAAGAAATTCCTGCATTAATTCTGAATAAAAGGTGTTCATAAAATTGTGAGAGGTTCAGATAAGAGCTTATACTATAGTTTCCTTGGGGATCACCTGGGGCGTAGGGATAATAAATTGATCCAATGCCCATACTTCCCGATTCATATATTTCTTTAATATATATATTACCATTGTACAACTCTAAATCACCTATGGAGGAATTCAGCGTATAATTTAAAGTATTATCTGGAGAAACTAGAAAGCTTAGATTATACGAATTTTCATTAACCCAAAAAGACAACATACCACCGAAATTGTAAATATCGTCCACCACTATTGGTTTTTCCCTTGTAAATAATCTTATCCCACTCCCAATTCTCACGAGGGGTCCTTCTAATCCGTCTGAAATTTTATCAATTTGGAGTCCTATTTGCAAATTATCGAGACGAAAAAGGGATTTAATCTCTTTATGAAGATTCACTTGTGATTCATCAACAAAAAATTTGGTCATATTAAGAATTTCGAAAAAAGAAACAAAATTTGTCTTATTATTTGCCATTATGGTTAAATAAATCTGTGTGAAATTGAATGTCCTGTCGTTATATTCAAAAGTTGGTTCTACACCTTTCACAATATCAAATGTGAAATTCAATTGGTATAAGAAATGTTCAAAACTTTGGTTTTCTAATATCTGATATGTTAACTGAATTTCTGAATTAGGAGTGGGATTAAAAGTAATTGATCTAGTTGTATCTATCATACTTACATCCTCAGGAGATTCGAAATCTATAAAATATTGAGTTATTATCAACCCAGGCGGTACTAATAGTCCGAGAATTAGCACAGAAACTAGAACCCATTTGACTCTTTTATCCAATTTTTTCATTTTTTACCCATAATCATGTCAAAAAATAAACTTCAAATCACAAGAATCGTGATGGTAGTTCCTCTATATAAAGATACTGAACTGTAAAGAAGAATATGATTAAAATTGTGTGGATTTCGGAGGATTAAGCAAGCAAAGTACTAGATTCTACTCGTTTATTGGAACGTCTTTCGAAAATAAGAACTATTATTATGAAAAAAAAGCTCAGAGCACATAAAGATAAAAGCAAAGCTGGAAGATCATATACTAATAGTAATCCCCCCAACATTGGTGCAAATATTTGATTAAGACTAGTTAAGGAATTATTAATTCCTAATATTGTTGCGTATTCCTTTTCACCAACACTATTTGTTAATCTACTAGAAAGCACGGGACGGGCAGTTCCTGTTCCATATGCAAGAAAAGTCAAAGGAATGAAAACAACCCAGTAGAAAGGACTAAACGCAAAACCTATCATTGCAATTATCATACTTATTATTCCCGATACTAAAACACGGGTTTCTCCAAATGCTTGAATAAGACGTTTAACCAACAAGAATTGTAATAGCACTCGCAATATACCAATCCATGTATGGTAAAAACCAGCTATTTCAGGTTGTTCTGTTAGACCAAAATTATCGATTGCAATCAATATGAAGGTACGAATGAACATAAAAAATCCAAAGGTATACAGAAAGAATAGAAATAGATTTCTACGGGTGTTCCGATCTTTAGAAAATCGAATAATATCTTTTACAGGAATGATATCATTGAAATGCAATGAAACTTTTCCAGGACGATGAATATATGTTTCGGGAAAAATAGTGAACACAAGAATTATAGATACTAATGCGATTCCTGCCGCAAGAAACATAGGTAATGCATATTTTAAAGGCGTTAGCGAAGACAACACCCCTCCAAGCATAGGGCCTAATATTAATGCAGCTCCAAACACACCAGAAGAGAGAGAGAAAACTGACGTTCGAGTTTCAGGAGTAGAGATGTCTGCTAAAGAAGCTTGAATTACTGTCATATTACTTCCGAGCAATCCATCCACAATTCTGGCAACAACCAGCAACCATATGGAATTCGCGAAACCTGAAAATCCCAGTAATATAAATCCAGTCATCGTAGTAACTTGACTAAATAATAACAAGGGTTTTCTTCCGAATCGGTCACTAAGTTTTCCGAAAATGGGACTTGCTACTAGTTGACATACACTAAATACACTGGATAACAGTCCAATTTGGAACTCATTTAAATTTAAATCAGTAGCTAGAAGCGGAATTACGGGAATCATAATTGAATATCCTAAAATCTCGGTGAATTGGATAATCATAAGAGTCCATAGGATTTTCTTCGAGACCACTGGTTGAGATTCCATGGTTTTTCTATAGAGAGATTAGTGTAAAAACGTAGTGAAAATGAAAAATAAGAATTGGGATTAAGAAAATCCAAGCTATTTTGTTTGAGTAGATATACTTATGAATAGGTTACACGATTTGTTTATTGTGGGTGTCTGGGATTGAAAAGCAAGTATTTTTCTCTATTTCTACTTATTATGATTTTCTGCTTAATTGGCTGTATCGATTCCAAAAATTTAGAGTTTTATTCATTGAATACAGCATTGCTGGATGATGCACCAGATTTGTGGTATCGCTGGTGGGATGATGATGCAGGTTTATACTCACGGTACCCAACATCAATCTGGGGTAATACGGAAGCTTTATTTATGTCAGGAACTGTTTGCTGGACTTCTGGACCTTATTATTCTTATCTCCTAAAATGGGATTATGGGGGAAATAGGAACTGGTATAACATATCTTCTGTTGAAGCTCTAGATGGAAATGAAAATTCAGAAATTAAGGATCAGTGGGGTGATACGGGAAACCTATATACATGTGGTACTGAAACAGATGTTGGTTTATTCTTGATCCAAAAGGATTTCGAAGGAAACCAGACATGGGTGAGAACAATTGATAATTGCAGTGGCTGGGGAATTACAGGAGATGATATTTATCTTTATACTTGCGGAGAAATACGAAGTTCTAATCCACTTGAACAAAACCGAAGTGT
>JAEOUK010000431.1 GCA_016839385.1 Promethearchaeota archaeon | reverse complement strand
GTCATTTCCAGTACAGGAGGAACAACAGGCGTACCAAAATTAGTTGTACTCTCTCACAGAAATCTATACGCAAATGCTAATCAAATTGGTACTTTATTCTTAAAACAGAAACCTGAGGAAGGTGAGCAATTTATACTTGGTCATGGGACCGGACTTATTGGTGTTTTACCTTTGTTTCATTTATATGGATTAGGGGCAATTATGAACGTTGCAATGTGTGTTGGAGCAATTCAAGTTCTTTTCCCTCGACCTCCTCCTCCCGAAGAGTTATTAAAGACAATATATAAACTCCCTGATTACAATAAATTCTTATATTACACAGTAGAATATATGCTCGTGCAAATTCTTGACGTAAATCCAAAGATTGTCAAGAAATATCCATTAAGCGGGAGAATTGCAATAACAGGAACAGGTGGGGGGTATTTACATCCTCATATAAGGGAAGGGTTCGAATCCTTAACAGGATCCCGTATTACTGAAGGTTATGGACTTTCAGAAGCGGGACCGATGGTTAGTGCAAATAAATTATGGGGATATCGTGAAGAAGGGTATTTAGGCACACCAGGGCCATCAATTGACTGGGAAATATTCGATATGCATGATTTCAGTAAAGGTCCCGTCCCAATTGGGGAGAAGGGAGAGATCTGTGTTTCAGGACCAAATGTGATGATGGGGTACTTCAAGGATCCCGAAACTACAGCAGAAGTATTAAGAGAATATAATGGACGGATTTGGTTACTCACGGGAGATATAGGAATCATGGAAGAACATGGACGAGTGAAAATCATTGATCGCAAGAAACAAATTATCAAACTTGCGGGTAGGCTTGTATTTCCAACCGAGATTGAAGATGAAATTGGACAACATCCGCTGGTAAAAGAAGTTGCCGTAGCAGCAGTTCCAGATGACCGTTCAGGCGAAGCTGCGAAATCCTGGATTGTTGTAAAAGACGAAGGAAAGGGTACATTAACTCCAGAAAAATTACGAACATGGCTCGAACAAAGGATCGCACCTTATAAGATACCAAAGCATATTGAATTTATTGAAGAGCTCCCCAAAACCGCAGCGGGTAAAATTGCTCATAGAGTATTACAAGAAAATGACCCACTCTGGGTGAAATCAGAATAATGGCAAAAAAGGATAAAATAGAATTAATAGGTCACTATGAAGTTAAGAAAGTTCCTCCACTTGCTCAAGTCATTGATGATTATGTTACGATTGCACGAAAAACTAAAAATACTGTCTGGGGCATGGGGTATTTAGATGTTACAGATGCTCGAAAAGCCATCCATGAACATTTTGAAAAGACTGGAGAAAAAATATCATTTACTGCATTTCTCATAACATGTTATAGTCGTGCTGTGGAAAAATTCAAGTATCCTATCAATACATTTCTCAAAGGTAAGAAATATTATACCTTTGATGATGTAGATGTAATGACGAATATAGAGAAAACATTGCAATCTGGTATCAAGAAACCTCTCAACTATACCGTCAGAAAAGCAAATGAGAAAAGCCTTAGAGAAATTAATGACGAATTACAGACCGCAAAAAAAGAAAAACCTACTGAAGTTTCTACACACAAGAAAAAAACCTTGGGTTTTATAAAATTATTCCCGAAACTACCTCGTTTTATACGACACTTCGCATTGCGAATAATTTTTGCCAATCCACTGATCCGTAAGCGACTGCTAGGAACTGTGGGAATGACAGCTGTGGGAATGTTAGCCAAGAAAGGGACGCGAGGATATGGACATGGTATTTTTATAACTCCTCATGGTTGTGGTGTTGCGGTAGCGGGGATGGAGGATAAACCTATGGTTATTGATGGTAAAGTCGTGATTCGAGAAGTAATTGCAATTACTTTTGCTTTTGATCATTCTGTAATTGATGGAGGTCCCGCTACAAGATTCGGAACTGAATTTATGCATATGGTCGAACAAGGATACAAAAACACTGATTGGTGCTTCAATTCATTATAAAATCAATTTTTTATTTTCTTCTCTCATCAATAAAAATCCATATAAATAGGGAATTCTAACGTTGAACCATGAATTCTGAAACCTCTGAACGTATTACGACATTAATTATGGATTTACTCGCGAAATTCAAAGTTCCCGGATTGTCAGTTTCAGTTGTAGTAGAAAATGAAATTGTATTTGAGAGAGGATTTGGGTATCGAAACATGGAATCATTTCTACCCATGACTAAGGATACCCTTGTTGGAATTGGAAGTGTTTCGAAGTCTTTTACAGCAACTGCAATTTTGCAGCTACAAGAGAGGGGGCTTTTGAATATTGAAGATCCAATAATAAAATATTTTCCTTGGTTTCCAAATAATCCAGAAAATCCGATCAGAATTAAGCACATGTTAAGTCACTCCACAGGTATTCCAGCATTGGATGGCTCAATGATTCAGTATCTTCATAATGAAAAACGCCATATAGATTTCACACCAATTGTATCTCGTCAAGATTTAGAGTGGTATATAAAACAAGCGGTGAGAGAACGTATACATGATCCTGGAGAGGCGTTTTACTATAACAACGACATGTACATCATGTTAGAATATTTAATTGAAGATTTAACGGGATTAACTTTTATAGATTATATGAAAGAGAACATTTTCAATCCCCTAGATATGCTGCGAACTTGTTATACTCAGGAAGATATTACAAAGGACTCGTTACAAGATTTCAGCACAGGATATCTTTTAAAAGATAAGAATTTAATTCCAGTTAAGAGTTTATTCACAGAATTTCTTTATGGGGGAGGAGGAATACTGAGTTCAGCTCACGAAATGGCACATTATATTCAATTTGTCCTTAACAAAGGAAAATTTAAAGATAAATCCCTCATAAAATCCGAAACTGCTGAACTTCTGTGGACACCAGTAATTTCAAAATGCCCTTATACGTACAAATCCTTAGGAAGTTATTGTTTGGGTTGGATAAAAGAAGAGAAATTCGGAACTTCGTTGATAAAACATGGAGGAGGTTTAGCAACATCCACAACATCGTTGGGAATTCTTCCTGAAAAACAAATTGGAGTGTTTGCTATTGAAAATGATACAAAAAGTATCTGTAGTATCGTTGTGGATGCAATTTTAGCGACAATGTTAAATAAAGATCCCGAAGAACTACCCTTCTTTGAATTTCGAAAGATTATTTCTTCCATTGAGGGAACCTACAAAACTTACAGAGATCTTTATACGACCAAGGTAGAATTAAAAGACAACATGATTATGCTGCATCTGGAGAATGATGATGGAGAAATGGATTTTCCTATCCAAGTACAAGATCCGGAAAATCTCATTTTCACGATTCCTGTCGGATTCCCCGAACTGCAACCCAAAATTCGATTTATAAGGGATGAGAAAACCGGTAAAATCGCTCATCTAATCTATGATAGATATATATATCATCGAAAATAACCAACAAAAACTACATTTTTTTCTTTTCTCTGTGCCTTTTTTTTATTTGTATTTCATCAAATAAACAGCTATTTAAAGAGACAACACATTTAAAACCCAGAATATGCATATTTAAACCAGTTAACTGAATTCTGGGGGATTCTATTCCGTCGGGACTCGGGTTTATTAACGTTTTATTAAAAATCGACAAAAAAAGGTAAGACAAAATGAAAATTGAAG
>JAEOUK010000430.1 GCA_016839385.1 Promethearchaeota archaeon | reverse complement strand
CATCGAATATTTAAGACATAATCATAATATGAAGTCAATGAGGAGAGATCATAAGTAAATTCATCTTGACCAGTCGAATTAGTGGTTCCTGTACCAATACTCACGATGGTGTGGTTTTCAGTATATCGTAGAACATAATTAATATCTGCACTCATAATAGGAGCTGAAATTGACCAAGACTCTCCAACTGCAGAATAGGAAAAGTCCATGGTAATATTATATGATAAGAGCATTTTCAATGTAGGATCTATTTGATAGATGTATTCCGATTGATTAAAATCTATTATTATATCGGATTCTAAGAAGATTTTCTGAAAATTATGAAGAGAATTAATGAGCATTCCATACCCATGCATAGATTTTTCTGAAGATCCTACTAAATTATAATAACCATAATTAGATGAATCAAAAAGGTAATTTTCGATACCATAAAAATTATCTAGGGCACCTAAATAGTATGTTGTATTTCCTGTGTGTTTAAACAATTCTAAGGTCGCTTTTAACATCCAAGCATTTTGGAGTAAATACATGTCTGAATCAATAACAATGTTACCATCGAAGTTTGTTTCAGTGATATAGAGGTCATTGGCACCGTTGATTAACTTTGTAGTTAGAAAATTCCAAATCTTCTCTGCTTTTTCCACTTCAGCTGAATTTATATCATAACCATTTTGAATGTTCCATTCGAGTAATGCAAGTATTCCTAATGCATTTGTGAGGATATTTTTATTGTTAGTACCGATTTTGTTGTTTTGAATATCACTTGTATTGTAATAACTTTCTTGACCGAGTGTTCCATCATACATATCTGCATCAAACGCAGACATTATATAATCCCCGTATTGTTTCACAGAATTTCGAAATGTTTGAGTGAAATAAGAGGATTTTGCGATAGAATAGGCAACAATTGCTCCAAGAAAATTATCAACAGAATAACGTTCATTAAGATTTGCATTCGAGTGATTAAATGCGTTATTTGTAGAGTCCCAGAAAACATTTACAATTTTACTCCAAGAACTGGTTACTTTATTTACCACCACTGACGGATCGGACGAGTATTCTGCACTTTCTACTAATGCTAATAAATACAAGAGACTATCAAAAGCTTTTTTCTCTGTTGCTATATTTGTAAAAAGGGAATTTGCTTGAACATAAAATCCTCCTTTGACCGAATCCCATAATGGTGTATTTGTATATTCAATATCAGATGCGTCTATTAAACTATTTCCAAATCCCATCAAGAAATAGATTAGATCGTTAGCATGGTGTGAATTATCAATGACGGTGAAATCAGGTGAAGTCGTAAAAGTGCGATAAAAGTGATCTGCTGAATAACCATCTACAGTGTTGTTTAGCATTAGATACAAATCTATATCTTCGTCGAGATGATTAAAAAATGGACTCAATCCAATACCCAATGACGTGTTAGGAAATTCTGATTCGTTTTGTTGAAAGATTGAATTATTGTACGATGTAGAACTGAATAATAAAATGTTACATGTTAGTATAACTAGTAATATTACAGTGAAGGAATGATGAATTTTAATTTTCACTCTGGTTTAGCTCCGATTTCCGTTTCATAGAACGATCAAGTGCGTGAAAACACGCTAGATATTAGTCTTTATTATATGCATTAGGCTTATTTATGTTGAAATTTAAAGTATTTCGTTCATTCGTTTTTCAATACTCCAAATGCAAATGTCTAAATACGGGTTTAAGAGATAAAAGACATATAAAAAGGTGAAAACAATGTTGATAACTGTCATAGATTCTCTATCATTAGGTCTATTTTTTGTGATAATAGGCTATATGTTTCTGTTGTTTTGTTATTTCATGTTTATCCGATTTAGAAAAACGAAGAAATTATACTGGTTTTATTTTGCCTTATTCTTCTTGTTCTTATCAATAAGTCGTGGATTATTTATTGTATATGATTTTTACATGCCAATTTGGAGAGATGATATATTATACTTAGGATCTAATCTACCAATTGTCATTTATCGATTCGCTTCTTTTACAGGATGGCTCGCACCAGCAATGGTAGTAGGAATACTAGCAACTTTGTTGTTCACAAAAGAATCAAAACTTCATAAATCTATGGCATTTATTTTACCCGTTGTAGTAATCCTTATTGCCAGTTTAATGCTTTGGTTACCTGCTAAATATATCGTAGACCCGAAATATTATTGGTATGAACTAAATATTGCTACAGCACCAGTAGAAATTGTTCCTTCACCAATTTTTGGAGATACCTATCCCGCTGGACTATTTTACATGAATTATATTGGATTACCTATCCTCAATTTTGCCTTACCTTGTATATTTTTCTACTTAGCCGCAAAATCCGTAGGGATCATCCGGAAGTCATCCATTCTCAACGGTTTAGGATTAATTATTTATTATGTTGGGAGATCAGTTCAACCTATTCTGAAAAATATAGCGAATCAATTGATTCCTGCATTTGTACCTGCTGCAATAATTTTAGTAGGTTTATTATTACTAGCACTAGCAAATTTTATTCTCCAATCCTAACCAAACGAATGAAATCTGTAAGGTTTATGAATTATTTACAACTGCCGTGGTCTCTGCTATCGACTCGGGGGATTGACTGCGGTCATCCCAATCTTTTATAAATAGATAGTATAAGCAAATCTATTTACCTTCTTTTATCTTTTTGAAATTAAAGGGAAATGCTTAGCTTTCCACATGAATATTTTATTGGTGAAAAATTAAGCAATTTTGTTCATTTTACATAACAGGAGTTGTACGTAAAAATGTCGATTCATGGCAATCAAAAATTTCTTCCATTTATGAAGAGCAGTCACGGACCGTTGGTAGATTCACCGGGAGATTATACAATTGGATTCAAAATGTTATTGGATCAGAAAAAGTCGGATGAACATTTTGAATCCTTTTCTAGATTAGCATGGCCTTTAATTGTAGTAACAGGAGATTCTTCATCCCATATTATATTTGATGATGTAGGTATCTGCAATTTAAGCCTTAAGATTAATAATCCACCCCGGCAAGCGATTATAGGTCACATTCTCAGAAATATTGAGAATCGAACTCATGATGAAATTCTAGAACTCATCCGTGACATCATTTTGTACACTGAGAGAGGACGAACATTCAAATTGGGAGATGTAAAAGAGGAAACTTCTGAAGAGTTTAAGGATATTTTCATTGAAGGTATGATGAATCCCAGCCTTATTGATGGGATTTCGAAGATCATTACATTTATGCGGATTGAATCTTTGGCAGATTACTCCTTGCTAGAAAGTCAATATTCTGTAGAAAAAGCTCTCGAATTATCAGAATTATTTCGGTATTACATAAAAGAAACCAATGGAGATAAAATCAGATGGAATGATCTAAAATCTTTGCTAGAAAAGCCATTTACAGAATGGCAGACTGAATTGCGTGTTCAAGCAAAAGATGAAGAATTGCGGTTTAAAGCAGGAATTGCAAAAGAACAAAATTCTATTACAGCAGAAAGTGTCGAAAACAGCTTAAAACAGCTTCGAAACCATTTAGACATTGTTAGTTTACAAGAGAAAAAAGCAATATTGGAAAAAGTTGGTGGATTATTTTTCCCTATAAACGAACTCTTCCTCAATGGTTCTCAAGGCTTGAAAATGTTTTTAGATACAGATTATTTCAAAAAACAACCTGTAGATCGGGCTATACATAATGCTAAGAAGCATCTTGATCTTTTAGAAAAGACTCAACATGATATCGGAGTAAAAGTTGAGATATTGCGTCAAAAAATACAAGAAAAATCTAATGAAATTGAACAGATTGATAAACGAATCGCTACTGAATATAAAGACAAAGAATTTGAACTGAAGAAGAATTTATCAGAAAGAAATGCGCGTATAAAACGATTAACCGAAGAAAAGGATATTCGTATTAAAGAATTAGATGATCTTAAAGTCAAACTCACTCAAGACTTAAAGGAAATTCAATCAATAATAGAGAGAAAAATGGAAGCTTGTGAAAAAGACAAGCATAAGATTCTGAAATGGGGATTAGAAGACAGAATTTCCAACATATCCACCCCTGTTATTCGCGTATTCATGCCAGTTTATGCAGGATTAATGAAAAATAGGAGAGGAGATGAACGTATTATTTTTGCTTTCCCTGGAATTATTGATGCAAATCTTGCAGTAAGTCCATTGAGTGAAGGATTTATGGAATTAAGCAAAAAATTGACCGAAGTTATTGAAGATGACATGAAAATTCGAAGTAATTTTGAATTCACCATAGAAAAAAGAAATTTATTCAAAGTAGAAGGTCTTGAAAAATTGATCAGTGAAGGATTTTCTTCATTAAAAATTAAAGGATTAGCCGACAATCGTTTGGAACAAAAATACTTATCTGAACTAAAGAAATATTTATGATTTTTTAATCTCTTTTTTTCCGATGTTAATAGCTTCATTTAATTCCTGGTCTGTTGCTCCCAATGTTAGAAGCACCATCTGTGTTTTTTTAATTTCATCCTCCAATTCAAGAAATGAAGCCATAGACAAAGCCCGTAAATATTCTTTTTTAGCATGTTGCAAGTCTCTCAACTGAAAATAGGTTTCAGCTACTAAAACAATTCCATGGTAGATTAGAAGATTATGTTCAGCTTTTATTGCATAATTAACTGCATTTTTAAAGTGGGTTAATGATTCCGAATAATTCCGCAACTTACTATATGCAATTCCTAAATTCATTTGAGTTTGGGAAATTTCCTCATTTTCTCCCATATCGGTGAGAATTTTCAGAGCTTTCTTTTCAAGTTCGATTACCGTATCCCATTCTTGCTTTTCTCGATAGTGACCATTCAAAACAGAGATAATTTCCATATAATTATTAATATCCCCTATATCTACACATATTTCCGCCGCTTCAGTAAGAGTATTGATCCCTTGTTCAAATTGAAAGGATTTCATATAAGCAATACCTAATCCTTTTTTAGTTATCATCATTTCTTTGTTGAATTTATTGGTTTGTAACAAATCAATAGTATTTTTAAAGTAGGAAATAGCTTGTGAAAAATTTAAGCGCGCTAAATACATGGAAGCAATAATACCGTTAATATGAGCTATCTTTTCCTTATCTCCCAATTCTTCCGACAAAGATAACGCAATAAGGAACTCTTGAAGTGTATGTTCAGAAAATCCTCTAATATCAGAATATAAGTAACCTAAAGTTAAGTGTAAATCAATCAATTCAACTCGTTCTTTGCTAAATCCACGTCTTAGCTTTGGAAAAGAATCAATTTCCTTACGAATTTTATCAATTAGAGCAATGCGTTCTTTCTCTTCTTTACTTTTTTGGGGCATTTCTATTTCTCGAAAAAGGCTTATTAATCTGGTTCAGAATATTGTGTATAGGTATAGAAGAGTTAAATATACGAGCAATTGGTGGAAATATGAAAAAAGAAGCTGTTCTGTATGATAAATTGGATGACAATAAGGTCCAGTGCAATGTCTGTGCCAGAAGATGTGTTATTAATCAGGGAAAACGAGGAAATTGTGGAACCAGATTGAATGAAGATGGAATTCTGTACACTTTAATTTATGGTTCCTTAATTTCTCGTGGATCTATAGATCCAATCGAAAAGAAACCATTATATAATTATTATCCAGGTCATGAAATTTACTCGGTAGCTTCAGTAGGATGCAATTTTCATTGTACGATGTGCCAGAACTGGTCAATATCCCAATGTCATCCTGACGAGGAAGGAAATAATGCAATTTGTGATGAAGGAGGATATCGAGGTACGTCTTATGGATTAGTCCAACTTTCACCAGAAGAATTAATAACTTTAGTAGAAAAATCTAAATGCGAACTAATCGCGTACACTTACAACGAGCCATTAATTTGGCATGAATATATTATAGAAGTCGCCAAGCTTGCGCATCAAAAGAAAATTAAAAATGTTCTTGTAACAAATGGTTTTTCTACACCAGAAGCATCTAAAGAGATTGTTAAGGTAATGGATGCTGCAAATATTGATTTTAAGGCTTTCGATGATGAATTTTATCGAAAAGTCGCAAAAGTAGGAGGTTTGCAGCCCGTTTTAGAGACTGCAAAAAATTGGAAATCCAATGGAATGCATTTGGAGATTACAAATCTCATCATTCCCGAGGAAAATGATAATCCCAAGGACATACAAAGGATGTGTGAGTGGATAGTGGAAAACTTAGGGAGAGAAACTCCGATTCACTTTTCAGCCTATCATCCAGATTACAAGATGCAGAATCATCACCAAACTCCAGTACATACCTTGGAAACTGCGTTTTCGATAGCAAAAGATGCTGGATTATATTATGTTTACATAGGAAATGTGCATAGTTCCAAGGGAAATTCAAGTTTTTGCTATGAATGTAACGAAATTCTAGTGGAGAGAAAAGGATACTCCATAAGCAGAATAAACCTACAACAAAAAAATGGATCGAATTACTGTCCGAAATGTGGGAAACTAACGTACATCAAAGGAATGGGAAAAAAAAGGGTTGGTTTTAGGTTCTAGAGTGAATAAGTTGAATGATCTGAAGCGAAAACATATATAAAATCAAGGAAATAGAGATAGTAAGTTATGAGTTCTCAGCAGTCAACAAAAAAAATTTCCATTAAACGCGAACAAATTCGGCGTTATTTTTCGATGCCAACCTTTTCATTAGAAGATGAAGACGAAGACGTCAGAGGTTCAAAATCTGCAACAGTTGAAGCTCCTCCAAAGGAAGGCTATCCTTACATTCAGATGTCTTTAGGTAAAGAGAATTTCAATCCAGAATTTGAAGAAAAATTACACAAGCGCATTTCCAGTCAAGTAAAAATACGTCGAGCAACGGAAGAGGAAATTCCTTTATTAACAAAATTATACAATCGCTCATTCTTAACTGCGCAAGATCCTTATAGTCCAATGAAAGAAGAGGATATGAAAGCAATTTTTTTTTATAATGACACAATCATCCTGATTGCACAAATATGGGGTACAGATGCTGGATTCATTATAATCGACTTTGAAACGAATGAAAAAGGTAAAAAAAATAGGATATATCAGTGGATTAGGAACTCTCCCCGAGTGGCAAAAAAGAGGTGTAGGAACTACACTTGGGATCGCGTCTTGGTCCTATTTCAAAGATGCTGGAGTGGAAGAACTCCAATGCGAAGTTTATAAGAGGAATCTAGGTAGCTATAAATTGATTTTAGGTATGGGTTTTCAAGAAACAGGTGTCAAATACTATAAATATTAATTTCAAATTGTTGATTAAATTTGATTATTGTTTAATCAATGCATTGTAAGAATCCTAACGATATTTTTAGTACAATTGCATTTAGGGGTATGAAAACTAGTATAATATACACTTCCAAAAAAAGACGATGTCCTATGGTTGAAGCAACCGAAGTAACCTTAAATGTAAAATGTCCTGTATGTGGGGTAGAAAAAACTATCAATGTTCCAGGATACGTTTTTGGAAATAAGCAATTCGGGGCTTTGAAGATCCAAATCCCCGTAGGAAGTGTTTGCGCTGAACATCAATTTCTTATTTATGTAGATAAAAAAGGAATTATTCGATCCTATGAGACATCTGATTATCAATTACCATCAGTGAAAAGAGAACATAAGGAAAATCTCCTAACAATTTCAGATTTCGTAGCCATGGTTGGAGAATATGCCACGTTGAATGTTCTACATGCATTACTCCTAAATGTTCCAATTATCATGGTTCAATCACAAGTTGATGAAAAAATGGGTATGGTGATCAACAAAACACTTCATTCCCTATTACCAGCATTCTTCCCAAATTCACATGAGATGTGCATAATTGATCGAAAAGATTTCCGAACATTATCTGAATCTGATGAAATTCTAGCTATTGATGAAGAAGGTTATATATTAGCATGTCCTTGGGAAATAAACAAATTTGAGATAGAGGAAGAAATATTGGATAAAGTATTAAAATTAGAGGATTACAAACAACAAAAAATTATATTCCAGCAATTATTAACTTCTTTTTTCCGAAAACTCAATTTTGTTGGAGAAATGTTAATGAAAAACGATGTAATTTATGAAAATGATTTAAGAGAGAAGTATAAAAAACATTTTATGCAAAAAAGAGTTTCGAATTATGAGTTAGAGCTCATCAAAGGGGTTCTTAAAAATCGTTTCGATAAAGATATTTCAAAAATAAAATTGAAATCATTTGATAAACTAAAAGAAAGTTTGTGGTAAATACCATCGATAGAGATAAAATCCATTGCGCTTATTATATCCAGTCTGTATTTTTTATTCATTAAAATGAATGAATTTAAGCAAAAATTTCTTAGTTTTCACTTATTTCTTCAAAATTTTTGATTGATTGGAAAATTATCGATTTCCCTTGAACAATTTAAGAATGAAAAAATACTATTTCATAGAAATAGGATCTACTGTTCAATTGTATTTCACATTTTCAACAAAATTTAAGTATAATTTGAACCCTTTAACAGATGATAGATAACGAACTATCGTTAGGTTATAAAAAATGGTTGACGAAGCATTAAAAGAAAAATTGGCGGAAAAAGTGGATGAAGGTTCTTTAACTCCAGCCGATATTCCAGATTACATGAATCTGTTTGTACAGATTTGCAATGAAAACGAGGAAGTTCAAGAAGAGGTAGAAGGATGGGATCGTACATTCCAATTCTCAATTGATGGAACAGCTAATCTATGGATGAAAATTTCAAATGGTAAGTTCGAAACTGGTCCAGGTGATACTAGTGAACCAGATGTTACATTAGAATTTGATGCAGATACTGCAGTAGGAATTTTCTCCGGAGAAATTGATGCTACACAAGCATATATGAATAATGAACTAAAAGTAATTGGTCCATTACCTGATGCCGTGAAATTCCGAACCTTAACAGAACTCGTCCGTGATGAGTTAGAAGAATAAAAATTAAAAGTAATTTTCTCATTCTCTCTTTTTTTATTAAAGACATTAAGAAATCGTTGTTTTATCTAGGAGTTTTACTTCGGATATCGGGAGTTTTACTGCGAATATCGGGTGTTTTGGATTTGATTT
>JAEOUK010000429.1 GCA_016839385.1 Promethearchaeota archaeon | reverse complement strand
TTCTCTTGTCAAGATGATCGAAGGACCTAAAAAGCGACGTTATGGACCGAAACCTCAATCTAATTTAAATGTAGAATATAAACCACCTCTAATATCTTCGTGTAAAAAATGTGGTTTTCTTTTAACTCGACAAATGCCTAAATGTCCGAATTGTAATACAGAAAATCAATATTATGTTCCCAAAGATTAATTTTTATTATAAATCTGGAAATTTTTTTGGACAACTCATTAAAAAAAATTAAATTGCTCATATGAAAGTCCTCATTAGGATGTATTATGAATAATAAATTCCATCTATTGATGCGAAAACATCTGTAAAAATATGCGAAAGATTGAAAGGTAATAAATTATAGGATTTCATAACAAACAAATATGATAAAGAGTTTGTTTAGCAGTTAGTTACATATTCAATAAATAATGAAGATGTGCATGATGAAAACAAAAAGATCATTCGTCGTGAGCTTAATAGTGCTACAGGTTATGCTTGTAGTTTTAGCATTTTTAATCGTAAATTCACTAGTAAAATTGGGTAGTGCACAAACTACTGACCCATTTAGTACAGTTACAGCATGGGTTTTGGGAATTTCTGCAGCAGCTTCGATTGTAGGTTCGACTCTTGCAGCAGCGATCGTAATTAAAAGTGTTGGAACCGCAGCAATATCTGCTTTGACTGAAAATGAAGGAGTATTCTTCAAAGCGTTTCTGGTAATTGCATTAGGGGAAGCATTAGCAATTTATGGAGTGATTGTGGCTATCCTTCTCTGGCTAAAAATTCCTAGTGGTTAATAATAAAATGAAATGGCCGTTCTGCCTATGAGTGTTGTGGTTGATTCCTATCCATATACTTTGATAAAAATTGCGTCGCTCAAAAGTTTAATTATTCCTCAGGAAGAATTCCTAAAATTACAGAGGATTAGCGACATAAAGAAGTTGATGAATGCCCTTGATAAATATTATCCCGGTCTATCTACATCTCTTAAAAATGGAGACCCAGACATTATAGATATTGAAAAAGAACTTTATATGGTTTTCTATTCAATTTTTGAAAAAATTCTAGCAGCTTCTCCCCTTCAGCTTCAAAATTTTTTAAGATCTCTATTATATCGGTATGAAATCTGGAATTTGAAAACCTTACTCGCAGGGATGTTGGCACAAATGGAAAAAAAAGAGATTGAAGCAGAAATTGTAATGAAGCCTGAAGAATTACTCCAGAGACATAAATTTATGGAAAAACTGCTTAAACAAGAGGATATCACTCATGTTTTGCGCATATTAAAAAAATCGATCTACGCTAAGATCATAGATCGTGGATATTATTATTTTACTCAAACTCGGGAGATATTTCTTTTAGAAGCTCTTTTGGATAAATTCTTTGTAGATAACTTAAATGAAACCTTGGATGATTATACAGGCATTCAAAAAAAGATTTTTAGTAGCGTTGTAGACATTTTCATTCAGAAATATAATTTGATGCTCATATATCGTAGCTTAAGGAGTAATGTTCCAAAAGAATTACTAAAACAACTAATAATACCTATAGGCAGCATATTTGCGCCTGAAACCATAATTCAATTTTCTAATAGTAGCTCAGTCTCGGAATTTATCAAAAAATTAAGATTATTTATACAAACTCATGAAAGATTAAGGAAAATTGAAATTCTAAAAGGAGGATCGGATTCGGATCTGATTACTCATTTTTTTTCAGTTTTGAATAAAAGGATATTTGAAAAACTCATTGTTCTAGATATTGCAGATATCGATTCATTAACCATAAAGCGTGTATTATCATTCATTTTTAATAAAGAAATTGAAATCTATCGAGTTTTAGGGTTATTCGTTAAATTAAAATACGAGATGAAGGATTAAGTATGCCGAAAGCAAAAAAAGAACCGAAAAAATTATATGAAGACATCTATTCCAAGCAAGTTTCAGATTTTATGGAAACTCATGGTCATATCATTGAGGAAGAGGGAGACATATTTAAAATGGCAAGAACTTTCGAGAATCGATATGATTTTGTCATTTCAACATCAAAAGAGCAAATGAATGAAGAAATTGAGCAAAATAAAGCACGAAATGATGCTTTCTATGATAATGTGATTAATGAACAAGAGAATAAACTCCAAGAAGATTTCCAGAACCTAAAATTAGACATAGAATTGACTTTGGAGGAACATGAAGTAAAGGTTGATATCCAAATGAAAGTTTTGGAAGATCTATATTCTAAAAATAAAGAAAAACTACTAGAAGAAGGTATTAAGATCTTAGGATTGGATTTTTGATGAAAATTGTGATGTTTGGTGATGAAGAGTCTGTAAATCTATTCCACCTTGTTGGAATTGAGGGAATAATCCATTTAGAAGACGATGGGGATTTTGCAGAAAAATTTGAGGATATTACTGAAGATCCTGATGTGGGAATAATCATAATTTCAGAGCGCATATTAATAAAACATCAAAATATCATTTTTCCATTTAAAATGCAAAGAAGATCTCCAATAGTGATCGAAATACCAAGTATTATACCTGAGTTCAAAGAAGATTATGGTCAAGAAATAGCACGAAAATATATAGGAATTGATATTTAGGAGAAGTTCAAATGCCAAAATTAGATTTTATGGAGCAATTTCAAGCAATTGGATATAGCATGGCTAAAAAAGCAAAGGAAGAAGTTCTTGAGATTAATAAAGTAAAAACTAAGAAGATAAAAGAAATAAATTTAGAATTCATTAAAAAATTGCTTCGAGACACTCGAGAAAAAACGGAGAATTTTGTGCGTAATTATGAAACTCAACTAAATCAGCAAATATCAGAGAATATCAAGGACCTCAATTTGAAAATTTTAAAAAAAAAAAATGAATTGTTTGAAGATTATAGGAAAAATCTCTTGGAACGTATCCAAAAACGCATAAAAGAAAATTACAATTCCTATTTACAAAATATGATCTCCAAGATTAAAGAAGATCTTAAAATCTTTAAATCTGTAGCATATCTTTCATTGAATGCTGAAGATAAGAACGAATTTAATAAAATTAAAACTGAATTTGAGAATAAAAAAATAATACTAGAACCAAAGACTCTGGAGTGTATTGGAGGATATAAATTATCAGATCGAACTAATACTGTGCAAATAAGCAACACATTAGAAGATAGTTTAGATGAAAACATGAAAAATTTACGAATGAATTTTTCCAAAATTTTCCCAGAGTATATTGATCGAAGAAAGAGTGCTACTCAATTAATGAAAGAAAGAAATATAACAGTAACTTCATCGATTCCAGAAGATATCAGGTTATATATGTTGAAATATGATATAGAATTACCGGAGAGATAGATATGGGGAAAGCAGACCACGGTAAAGTTATAAGTATCGACGGTCCTGTAATTGGAATTACAGGATTAAAAAACCAGAAAATTGGGGATTTAGTAAAAATTGGTCACAGTGGACTAATTGGAGAAATTATTAAAATAATTGATAAAAAAACAATCGCAACTTGTTATGAAAATACAGAAGGTCTTCATATTGAAGAACCTGTAATTAATACTAAAGAACCTCTTTCTATGGAATTAGGACCAGGATTATTAAATAATATTTATGATGGTATTCAAAGGACTTTACCTGAATTACGAGAAAAATATGGGGATTTTATAGATATTGAACAAGAAGCTCCTGCTTTAGACAGAAAAAAACAGTGGCTTTTTGAACCTAAGTTGAAGGAAGGAAGTAAAGTAGCTTCAGGAGATATTATCGGAGTAGTTCAGGAAACTAATACCATTGAACATCGCATTATGGTTCCAATCGGAGTCCATGGTACACTAACAAGTATTGCGAGGGCTTCAAAATATTCAATACAGGATGAAATCTACTCAATAAAAAACAATAAAGAAGAGAATAAATTTGGGTTAAGCCAGAAATGGTCAATTCGAGCTATTCGACCATATCGTGAGAGAATATATCCGGATAGACCTCTAATTACTGGGATGCGAGTCATTGATGTTTTATTCCCAGTTGCTAAAGGGGGGGTTGTTGCAGTTCCAGGAGGTTTTGGCACAGGAAAGACGGTAATTCAACACAATTTAGCAAAATGGGCTGATGCTGATATTATTGTGTACGTTGGTTGTGGTGAACGAGGAAATGAAATGGCAGATGTTCTAGAGCAATTTCCAAATCTAATAGATCCCCACACAAACCGCCCTGTCATGGAAAGAACATTATTGATTGGTAATACATCAAATATGCCCGTTTCGGCGAGAGAAGCTAGCATTTTCTCGGGATTAACAATGGCAGAATATTATAGAGATATGGGGTATGATGTTGCATTGCTTGCGGACTCGACTAGTAGATGGGCAGAAGCTTTAAGGGAACTTTCAGGGCGATTAGAAGAAATGCCTGCAGAAGGAGGATATCCAGCCTATTTAGCCACAAGATTAGCTAGTTTTTATGAAAGAGCAGGATTAGTTACTCCTTTGGGATCACCAAACCGTGTTGGGTCAATAACATTAGTTGGAGCTGTTTCCCCTCCTTCAGGAGATTTTAGTGAACCTGTAACAAAAACAACGCGTAGATTTGTGAAAGCTTTTTGGGCACTTGATGCGAAACTGGCTTATTCAAGGCATTATCCCTCAATTTCATGGACAGATTCGTATAGTTTATACTCTGATAATTTAAGGCCATGGTGGAAAAAATTAGGGAGAGGTTGGGGGAATGGTAGAAAAGAGATGTCTGAAATTTTAGCACGCAGCGATGAATTACAAAATATCGTTCAACTGGTCGGAAAAGAAAATTTACCCGTAGGGCAGCAATTGTTATTATTTATTGCAGATATGATAAAAAGCGTTTACCTAATCCAAAATGCCTTTGATCCAATTGACCGATACAGCTCTCCAGAAAAATCTTTAAAATTAATTAACCTCATTTTGAACTTTTATCACCAAAGTACGGATATTGTCAATAATGGTATTCCTTTATTTGAAGTAGAAAATTTACCAATTGTTACTAAGATCTCTAGAGCACGTCTCACAATAAAAAATGAGGATATTAAACAGTTTGATGCGTTGGAAGAAGAATTGGAAAAACAAACTACATCACTTATGGAACGATATGAATCAATATAGGCGAGATCGAAATGAAAATCACATACTCTAATATTCAGAAAATTGAAGGGCCATTAGTATTCTTTAAGCATCAACATAATGTCATGTATGGTGAAATTGTTCAAGTATTAGATCCTGAAGGGCAAATTCGTAATGGTCGTGTATTGGAGATTACTGAGGAATATACTTGCGTAGAAATTTTTCAAGGTACTAGCGGATTAGACAAAGATAAAACACAACTTACATTTTTTGATGATTTATTTGAAATCGGAATTTCTAGAGATATGTTAGGGAGAACTTTCGATGGTCAAGGAAAACCAAGGAAGCTCAGCTACGGAGATTCTTTTCCAGAATTGTTACCTGAGGTAGTTCGTTCCATCAGTGGTGCTCCTATCAATCCCTATTCTCGCGCTTACCCAACGGATGTAATTCAAACAGGAGTTTCAGTAATAGACGGTTTAGCAACATTAGTTCGTGGTCAAAAATTACCTATTTTCTCTGGCCAAGGATTACCCCATAATGATTTAGCAGCTCAAATTGTAAAACAAGCTAAAGCTCCTGGTGAGAATTTTATTATTGTTTTTGTCGGTATCGGGATTTTACAAGATGATGCGATGTTTTTTGAACAGAGGTTTAAAGAATCTGGGAATCTTCAAAATGTAATAACATTTCTTAATATTGCTAGTGATCCGACAATAGAACGTATTCTTATTCCTCGAATAGCTCTAACGGTTGCTGAATATTTCGCATTTGATTTAGATATGCATGTACTTGTCATTATGACGGATATAACCAATTATTGTGAGGCATTGAGAGAATTATCAAGTGCAAAAGGGGAAATCCCGAGTCGAAAAGGATTTCCGGGATATATGTATAGCGATTTAGCTTCCCTTTATGAACGAGCTGGACGAATTAAAGGTAAAAAAGGCTCTATAACCCAAATTCCAATTATTACTATGCCTAATGATGACATTACTCACCCAATACCAGATCTCACAGGATATATTACTGAAGGTCAAATTGTTCTAAGTCGAGATCTTAACAAACGTAATGTTTATCCACCAATTGATATTTTGTCTAGCCTATCTAGACTTATGAAAGAAGGAGTCGGGGAGGGAAAAACTCGTGAAGATCACTCAGATATCGCATCCCAATTATATGCTCTTTATTCTCAGAGCCTGGATATAAAAGAATTAGAGACAATTATTGGTGAGGAAAGCCTTACATCCCTTGATAAAAAAATATTGAATTTTGGAAAAGCTTTTGAGCTTTATTTCATGAACCAGCGTTTTGATGA
>JAEOUK010000428.1 GCA_016839385.1 Promethearchaeota archaeon | reverse complement strand
ATTTTTCCAAGAATAACCATTTGTGCCTTATTCACAAAAGCATAATTTTGTCGAACATCTAAGTAGGAATGATCTAATTCTTCTATTTTTGAAGATGAATGTAGTCCACTTAATGCAGCGATTGCAAATAATTCAACATCATCTGTGAAGTTGATGGTTATAATTTCAACCTGTTGGTCTGTAAGTAAATCATAAGTATCTGTGTCTGGATAAGGGCGTAAAAAAATTTCATTATTAGGCCCAAATCGCACCCCCATTGCAGAAGTGTTATATTTCGGTTCATTGGGCCATTTAATCACAATTATAGCTTCATATAATTTACTTGGCTCAATAGGTAAGAATGGTTCAAACTTTGACTCTCCTCGGATCAGACTTGGGGATCTTTCATCCATATCAATCTATAAGAAAATCTTTTTCTTATACGTATATCTTCTTCGTACTATGGTTCGTGTTATCGGAGTTGATCCGGGTTCAGCAAGTTGGGATTTTGTAGGGATGGAAGAAAATGGAACTTTTTTCCTAGACCACTCAATACCTACCAAACAAATCCAGAAACATCCAGAATTATTCCTTAATCTTCTAAATAGCACAACATTCGATCTAATTTCTGCTCCTTCAGGTTTTGGATTGCCATTGAAAAAAATTGAAGAATTAAAAGAAGAAGACTATTTCTTTGCTTTACTAAAAAAAAATCCAGAAAAAGGAATCGTAGTTGGCCTAGGAAAAATCCTTAAAATTCTACATGATCAGAATGTTAATGGCTATTTTTTGCCCAGTGTAAAACATCTACCCACGGTTCCGAGATATCGGAAAGTCAATAAAATTGATTTAGGCACGGCGGATAAATTATGCACTGCTGTAGTTGGAATACGTAATCAAATGGAAGATTATAACATAAAAGCAGACTCAAGTTCATTTATTATGATAGAAATGGGGTATGGGTTTAATGCTGTACTTGCTGTGGAAAAAGGACAGATTATTGATGGTATTGGTGGATCAAATATCATGGGATTTCGTGCCGTGGGTTCAATTGATGCTGAAATTGCATATTTGATGGGGAAGATCAAGAAAAAGGATGTATATAGTGGTGGTGTAAGTTCTATTGCAGGATATTTTGATATGAAAGCTGAAGAACTTCTCTTGCTTGCTAAACAAGACAAACGGACCGAAATAGCAATGGATGCATTTTATAGTGATCTAATCAAGGCTGTTTATGCTATTTCTAGTTCATTTTCATCTAAGGATGCAATTAGAGAGATTTTATTTGCAGGTAGATTAGCTCGTATTGACGCACTTGTTAATCCAATTTTAAATACATTATCTAATATCGCACCTACAAAACTCATGCGCTCATATGTTCCAATATCAAAAGAATCCGCCCAAGGGGCTGCATTCATAGCAAATGGGCTTTCGGGAGGTAAATTCAAGGATATTGTTGATAATATGAAAATTAAGGAAGCATCTGGCAGTATTTTGGATGATATCTATCTTCCTTTAGAACAACGTCCATGATAATAATTCCTTTTCAACACTTATCCTTTAATATATAAAATCCTATATTTCTTCAAAATTATTGATTTGATAGAGAAATGACTGAATTATTGCGAATTTTACTAATCACTGGAGAAAAAAGCTTCTCAGAAATTCAAAAGATTGCAGATAAGGTAACCAAAGAGAAATCCCTACAAATTCAATGTGAAGTAATAAAAGCTCCCGTGGATGTTTCAGCATTCATTCAACCTTCTCATGTGCTTTCTCTAGTACGCGATATAGAAGTAAATAAGTATAATTTTGCTCTTCTTCCTGGTTTCACCACATGGGATACTAGTGAAGTATCTCATAAAGTTAATCTACCAATTTATAAGGGGACACGGTTTTCTGGTGATCTTTTTGATCTTTTAGTTAATATACGAGATATTGAATTACCAACTAAAAAGGCAGCCGATCATCTCTTGAAAAATCGAAGTAAGCAAAAAATTGAGGAACAAGTTGAGTTATTAACAAAAATCTATTCTACTAAAGGTCAAATGGAGTCTGAACCACGCGTACTTCGATTTATTACTCCTTGCGGAGAGAGGGTCTTAACTGGGGGAAAATTTCCTCCATTATTGGTTGCAGAAATTGTTGATTCTCCAAATCTCGACCAAATTGAAATAATGGAAAAAGTTCAATATTTTATTTCTTCAGGTGCTGATGTGATTGATTTAGGAATGATTTTTGGGCAATCGCACCCAGAATTAATTCGAAATATTATACCTAAAATCAAAAAAAAATGCGATATACTTGTTAGTATTGATAGTGTACAAATTGAAGAAATTATTGCCGGTATTGAATCTGGTGCAGATATCATTTTGAGTATCGACGGGACAAATATCGATGATTTTTTGGAATATGTAGAAACCCACCCTATTAAAAAAGATCTTGGTTTAGTCCTTGTTCCCTTAGCCAGACCATCCCATAAAGAAATCACAAATCCTGAGAAAAAGGCAGATTATCTTATCTCTCTAGCAAAAAAATTGACTTCAAAAGGCTTTCGGAATTTAATGTACGATCCCCTATTAAAAAGTCCCATCTCTCCAAGTCTTATAGACTCCTTGTATGCATATTATGTTCTCCATGCAAAACTTCAATCTCAACCTGAGCTATATTACCCCTTATTCATAGGATTACATAATGTATTTGAACTTGTAGATGCAGATTCAAGTGGAATTATTACTCTTCTAACCTTATTAGCTGTAGAATTACATTCTGCAGGGATTTTTACCACAGAATTCAGCCCCAAAACTCTTGGTGCTATTCAAGAAACGAGAAGAAGTATTGATCTTGCATATCTAGCAAGAATTTCAAAATCTCCACCAACTAATTTGGGTTTAGATAGTTTTTACGTGAAATCAAAAAAAAAATCATTCAAAAGAGCTGAAAAACCGGATATAATACTTGATATTTATAATGATGAGATTCCGAATGAAATTCTGCAAAAACTCATACAAAAAAATTCTGAATTCATTCATGATACCACTGGTTATTTCAAATTTTACGTAGATCACCAATCGAAACTAATCGAAGCATTTTTCATTCCATTTGAAAGTACAAAAATGAAATTAAAAATAACAGGACCAATTTTAATTAAAGGAAAAACAGCAGAATCACTATATAAAACTATAGATAAACTGGGATTAGTAAAGGAGATTTCCCACGCGTTTTACGTGGGAAAAGAATTAAGTAAAGCGGAGTATTCTTTGCACGTTAATGCGGCTTATTTTGAAGATACCGAACTCGATTAATGAAATAGAAGAAGATTTTTACCATTTCATTTTTCGAATCTCGTTTCTCTTATATTCGGCATGTTTCTCAATCATGTATGCGTTCATAGTTGTTTAACCTCCATGTGAGTGTTTTATAATTGTATGATAATAAGTATCCAAGTTTTATATTTAAAGAAAATTGAGCCAACTAGCAGATTGGCTAACGCAGATGGTTATTTCGGAGAACGAGAAGGCATAAACAGAATTATTACAAGCTTGGTACTTTAGCTAAATGGTTAAAACTATGCTTGAAACTTTCTTGGTTACTTAATTGATCATAGTTCTAAAAATGTAGAAAAAATGAATTTTAGAGAAGAGAAATTTTGAACGAGACTTAATGTAAACCTAAAGAAATAGATTTAGAATATCGTATCATAGGTAATTGGGCAGATTTTCCCACTTGTTTCAAGATTGAGTAAAATTTTTCGCAAAAAGCATAAAGGAATCATAAAGGAATCATAGTACGATATGAGTGAGGATAACAAACTCCAATATGACGGATATTATGTTTCCATTTGGTCCGATGCAGAATCTTTTGTATTTCGAGACGGAATTGTGAAAACGGATAAGTATTTAAGATTTTATGAGGACTCCGAAGTTATTTCTGCGACTATAAAACCTTTAGCGGATGAACAATTAAAAGATTGGATTACTAAGAAATTTTCCCGATGGACAAAAGACGATTTTGAAAAAAATGGACAACCTGAGTTCTATAATGTCAATGATGACCCCGACCATCCTTATGTCATAGCCGATTATGCTATTGAAAGGAAATCTCGTATTAAATTTGAATTCAAGACGTTTAGAGATGGAAATTTTGTAAAATGGAGTTATGATGGTGTTATCGAAAATAATATAATCGAATGCATGGTCGAAAGTACAGGGGGAAAAAAACATAAAGAAAAATTCAAATTTGTGCCACTTGCTGATATCAAATATACCAGTAAAAAAGAAAGCAATTTATACCGGAATTTTATCCTTCATCATTTTACTAGAGTTTTTGGAGGTAAACCTCAGAAATTTCAAGCAAACATAGGATTAGATAAAGATCTTTTGCATAATGAGTTATACTTCATTCCTCCAAGTAAAAACCATCCATATAATGTTATTTTTACCTGTGGAATGGGAAAAAATGGTATGGATGTTCGTTTACCTGAGTTGAAATATGCTGAACTTTGTATTTTTCTTCCTCCGGATTGGAATATTATTCATGTGACAAAATATGATCTGTTATATTCACAGCCATTCAAATCATTATTGATGCTATCTCGTTATCCATTTAAGAATTGGACATATCTTGCAAATGGTGATATAGTTGTAAGAGGAGATAATCCAAAAGGTATTGATTTTATTGGAGGAATGTTAGCGAAATTGTCCTCAACATTTGAGTTTTCTATTGGACATGACTCCATTCAAATTGAGGAAAGAAGAATAAATGTCTATGGTGTAGTACACCTCTATCGAGAAGAGTTGGATTTTAAGAATGTGCACAATTTCACCGAATTGCTAGAATCGTTCCAGAAGAGTAATATCAATCCATTTATTTTTAATCCAAATCGTAAAAATTTGTTTGAGGGAAGGAACATAAATATTGGAAAAGTAGGAGATAAAGTAGAGTACATTCTAAAAAGACTCAATATCCATCCTAAAACCCTCGAAGAATGGCATAAATTAATAGATCTTCTCATTGATAGGAAAGAATTTGGTAACGTCTATATAATGATTATACACGTAGAAGAATTATTCCCACAAGATTACTTGATTTATTATAAAAAAGCGCAACTTGCATTCAGAACAGAATTAATTGATGTTTCCGTAGCACAGCATAGTTTAGAAATCAGTACTACTCTCAATCCGGAATTTGCACCGAGTTGGTTAGCATTAGGTAATGTTTATGTCGATAAGAAGAGCTGGGAAAAAGCAATTGAGCCCTACACAATATGTACCGAATTGGATCCTCAGAATTCAACAGCTTGGAAAGCATTAAGTGTTCCCTTAGTTAATACAGGTCGATTTGCTAAAGCTCTTGAAATACTCGAAGAAGCTGAAAAATTGCACCCTGATGATATAGCAATTAAAGAAAGAATCAAAGAAATAAAAGCAAGGTTAAGAATATAAAAGAACCAGAATAAAATACCTAAATTTTAAGATTATTCCTTAGCAGGAGTAATTTTAGATTCAAATTCTTCTATTCCCACACTTAATTCCCCGTTTGGAGGAATTACACCTTTTTCACGTTGAATTTGGCGTGCTAAAAGATACATGATTAAAGATAACGCTTTTCGACCACGATTATTTGTCGGAATTGCTAGATCTACTCCATCCAAGGTATCGTCAGTATCAATTAGACTTACGAGTGGGATTCGAGCAAGTTTAGCTTCTGCCAAAGCTTGTTTATCTGCGTGAGGATCTATAATTATGACACAATCCGCTTCAAAATATTCGTCGATCATGGGATTAGTTAACACACCAGGTATAAATCGGCGATCCATTGACCTGGCTCCAATTACTTCTGCAAATTTTCTAATAGGTTGTCTACCATATCGTCGAACACTACAAATTAATATTTTGGACGGATCAAACCGTGCAAGGAACTTTGCAGCAATCCTTAATCTAGTATCAGTCGCATTTATGTTTATAACAAACAAACCATATGATGTCGTGCGGTAAATCCACGGTTCAGTGTATTTCGTCTTCAATTTTGTCCCGATATGAACACCCGCTGCAAGATACGATTCTCTCTCGATTAACAGGAGCTGATCCGCTGATTCTTCTTGAATTTCTTGTAACTCTTCTTCAGACATAATAACAAGCCTTTTCATTAATCATGCAATTTTAATTTTGTTGTTCTCACACTTATGATGTGTGAACGCAAATGGATCGACGAGATATGAATCTTGGTTTCTGTAGATAAAATTTGACATAGATTCATCATTTTTCTTTATTTTTTTTCCCATGTATTCATAGACCGCAAACCGCATAGGTGAAAAAAAAATTCACATTTATATTTCTCAATTTTGTAACTTTAATTAATATCAATATTATAGAAAACCCCGATTTATTCAATCGGTTTTCTTTTATGAGATCTCAATGCTTTCCCAATTTTAACACATTTTTTGTTAAATCGTACAAGAATGCTTTAATTCATAGGAAATTTGAATAACTTAGAATGTCACAAACGATCGCAATCAGTGGCAAAGGTGGGGTTGGAAAAACTACTATTGCAGCTTTATTGATTAAATACCTCGCAAAACATTTCACGGACAGAGATATTCTCGTGATTGATGGAGATCCGGCAAGTAATATTCCCGAAGTACTAGGTTTGGAAACAAATTTAGACAAGTCCATAAGTCGAGTGACTTTTCACCTTAAACAGAAGATCGAGAAAGGATCTCTTCCACCTGGATATGATAAAGGTCTACATCTCCAAAATGAAATTTATAAGATAATATATGAGGAACCTGATTATGATGTCCTTGTACTCGGTAGAGGTGAGGGGAAAGGGTGTTATTGCTTCATCAACAACTTGCTTAAAAATATTTTAGACCCTTTAGAAGAAAATTATGATATTATCTTTCTTGATATGGAAGCTGGGCTGGAACATTTCAGCCGAAGGACAGATCGGGACGTAGATGAGCTTATCATTGTCACGGATATGAGCCGGATGGGGTTTAACACGATGGATCGAATTGTTGAAATTTCCAAAGAAGTACATCTGAAATTTTCGAAATATTGGATTATTGGAAATCAGTTTGATGATGATGCAAAATCAATCTTAGAACAAAGGGTTCAACAAATCAAAAACCAATATGACATCGATATTGAGGTCATAGGGTATATACCTTATAATAAAGAAATATCTATGCGAAATTTAAATGGTCAACCATTAATCAATCTCGCTGATGATAATCTCGCATATTTGGAAGCAGAAAAAATGGGTATAAGGATATTTAAACATTAAATTTCTTCTGATTCGGTCTGAGCACGAGCAACGGCTATTTTTTTGTACAAATCTAATGTGTCTTTAGGAGGGATAACTTCTCCTTTTTTCACTAAATGAATTGCATCGAAATTACAGGCAGTTACACAGACTCCGCAGCCTATACATTTACCTAAATCGACAGTTGATTTCTTATTCTCATTTACAACAGCAGCATGCATTGGACATTTCACTTCGCATAATTTGCATCCAGTACAATTTTCTATGTTTACTTCTGCATAATAATTGGTTTGGAAAAATTGAGCGGGATTCTCCATTTTATTTGCATTGGATAAAATCTCACACGAACATCCACAGCATAAGCATAACGCAAACGGACGTTGAGTATTCGATGGTTGAAGAACTAATCCTTCTTTCATTCCTTTCTGTATCACTTCTAGTGCTTCTTCTTTGGAAATTTGTCTGCCTAAACCATTATCTATATAGTAATGTGCTGCTCCTCCAAATTGTAGACATGTTTCTTTTGTATGTTTGCATCCTTCTCCTAGAAGGTCTTTTGTTTGGCGACATATACAATTTGCGAGTGAAATTGTGTTAGAAGCATTTGCTAATAATTCCTCCACTTCATCAAAAGGTGTAATAAGGTTTTTATGTTCTATAGTTTCACCCATTTGAATAGTTTTTATGGCTTTTGATGAGGGTATTGTACGTAATTGGGGTACTTTCGTTTTAATTATAGCATCTCTAAATCCTTCATCCATATATTTTACGAAATTTTTAGCAAAAGTCGGTGTTACCCTATTTACTTGATATTCGAAAAATCCAATGGCAAGTGAGGCCCCAGAATAATATACTTTCCCTTTTTCTTTACCCGTTCCGCCGTTAATTAATCCCTTTTTCACCATTTCAGAAAGATTCTCTTGAAGCCATTCTAATGATTTGTCTTTTCTCCTAAAAAAAGGAAATATATCATCAATCGTTTGAGGGATTGTTCCTAGACGAAGCGCAATCATAGCGTGTTCGGGTGAGAAGAGTTCTTTTAAGATTTCTAATTCTACTCCAGATTCTGTTTTTGGATACGCAATTGGAAATGTATCCAGATGTTTCCGCAGTTTTTTATAAATCTTCTCTTCGCTACTTTGGTCACTCATATTCCTAAATCAGTGGATTCGGTTATAAAATTTGCACATTATTCTAATTAATTCTAAATCAGTGTTTTTCTTACAGAGCTACAAAATATTGAGAAAAATCACCCCAATGAAAAAGGGGTGAGTTAGAAGTAAATGCGACCATAATGATCTATATCTATTGATTCTGCTGCAGGAATTTTAGGTAGACCTGGCATTCGTAATATTTTTCCTGTTAATGGAATTAGAAATCCTGCACCAGCAGCGATTAAAACTCTCCGAACTTTCATAGTGAATCCTGTCGGAGCACCTAACTCATTTGGATTATCAGAAAATGACATCTGAGTTTTTGCCATACATATTGGTAAATCACTTAGTTTCAAATTTTCAATTAGTTTCAAATCATCTAATGCCTCGGTTTCGTACTCTACTTTCCCTGCTCGATAGATTTCTTTCGCAACTATGTTTATTTTATTTTCTACTGAGTCTTTCCAATCATATATTGGAGCATATTTAGTTCGTTCTTCTTCTAATCGTTGTACAACAATTTTTGCTAAATCTTCTCCCCCAGCCCCTCCTTTTTCAAACACCTCTGAAACTGCCATTGGGACTTCTTTTTCCTCACAGAACTTTCGGATTGACTCTATCTCATCTACTGTATCAGATGGGAAACGATTGAGCGCAACAACAGTATCTACTCCGAATTTTTTAGCGTTCTCAAGATGTCTTCCTAAATTCACCATTCCTTTTTCTAGTGCAGTCAGGTCTTCCTGTTTAATGCGTTCCATACTGGCTCCTCCATGCATTTTTAACGCACGAATTGTAGCTACCAGTACCATTAAAGAAGGTGAGAATCCTGCATAAGGACTTACCAGATTGAAGAATTTCTCAGCTCCTAAATCAGAACCAAACCCCGCTTCTGTTACAACAAAATCATTCAATTTCATAGCAAGTCGAGTAGCAATTATTGAATTAGATCCTTGGGCAATATTCGCAAACGGTCCTCCATGTATGAAAATAGGGTTGTTTTCTAGCGTTTGAACCAAATTCGGTTTAATAGCATCCTTCAATAGTACTGTAATACCCCCTGCTACTCCTAAATTCGATGTATGTATTGGTTTCTCTCTATAATCATACCCTAATATAATATTTCCAATCTTTTCTTTCAATTCGCTAAGATTTTTTGATAAGCATAAAATCGCCATGATCTCAGACGCAGCTGTGATATCATAGCTCGATTCGTGAGCTACTCCATCTGTTGCACTTCCAAGACCTACTATAATATTACGGAGTGCTCGATCGTTAATGTCTACGACTCGATTCCATACTATTCGTTTAGGATTGATTTTGACTTTCCGTTGGTAAATTCCATTATCCAACAAAGCTGCTAACATATTGTGGGCAGAAGTAATTGCATGAAAATCACCTGTGAAATGTAAATTTATATCATCTGATGGCATAACTTGAGCACGTCCCCCTCCAGTAGCTCCTCCTTTACTGCCATAAACTGGACCCAATGAAGGTTCTCGCAATACTCCTGCTGCTTTTTTTCCTATCTTGCATAACCCTTCTACTAATCCAATTGAAGTTGTCGTTTTTCCTTCACCTGCAGTAGTAGGAGAAATCGCAGATACCAAAATTAATTTACCATTTGGACGTTCTTCACATTTCAAGCAAAAATCCATGTTGATTTTAGCTTTATATTGACCATAATATTCAATTGCTGATTCAGGAATATCCATTTTTAATGCTATATCCCGTATTGGTAACATTTCTGCTTCTCGAGCAAAGTCATGATCTTGCTTCATAATATATCCATTTTAGAGAATCGAATTAATAACTACATCTTTTTCTCGCTAGTTGAGATTTCTAAGAGAACATCAAAAACCCCCTAGAAATTGATATAAAAAAAATAGTAAAAAATAGGTGATACTAATAGAAAAATAACTTTATCGATTATTGAATTCTTGCATATACTTATCTAAGTCCCATTCTTTTTCCATGAACTTCTGAAGACTTGAGGAATCATTAGGTCCTACTACAACGTAACAATTTGCATCATCTTCAATTGCTCCACTTAATCTTGCGCTCATTCCTGGAATTACCAAAACTCGATGATCAACTGCATCAAACACATTAAATTCTTTTATAGCTTCTGCTACTTTATCAGAACTCAATTGTCCACCAGCTACACCCGCTTCAATTCCTAGTCCTTCTGTATCAACAACAAGTAACCAAGAATCAATATGTGCATCTTTTATATCTTGCTCTACGGGGATCTTTGTCATTCGATAATTAGATGTCATAAATATAGGAGAATTTCTATCGGGATTCCCCACTTTGAAGAATCCAGCATCTACTCGAGGATAAATCCGTGGATCTGTAAAAATATTTTGACGGTAAGTCATTAATGCAAGAGGAATCCATACATCTTCTTTAGTTCTTCCAGAATGGATGATCACTAGACTCACATCCACACTTAACATCATAATTGCTGTTAAAGCTTCCTTATACTGAACAGCAAAAGTATCTTCTTCAGATTTAGGTTGTTCTATAGCCCAAATGGATGCTGGAACGCCTACAGTAGGATATTTCGTAAATTCGCTTCCGTCTCGAATTGAGCTATATCGAATCTGCATTAATTTATTAAGAGTTGTAGTGGAGTAACCTGCTCCCATCATCGTTCCTGGATCTAAAGCAATTTCTTTTAATCCCATTTTTTCTAAAGAATGGGCAATTGAAATTAACTCATTTAGTTCTGTTGAGTAACACACTACAGGTAAGTTATTCTCAATTGCGATCTTTCCTAGTTCTTTCCAGTTGCTTTTTGTTGCAGCATACAATAAAGGTTTCTT